>NZ_JAUOEQ010000010.1:0-121633 GCF_031931965.1 Shewanella sp. SP2S2-6
CCTATATGATTGAATACCAGCCAACACTTAGATCCCTGTGACTGAAATAACAGGTCACCCAGTACAATTTGCCTACACCTTCTGTCCTGAAGTGAGTTGTGTTTAGTATGATATTTCATGACTCTATTGCAGGAGAACTAAAGTAAAAAACAATGTAAATCAGCACAATAACTTTTCCACGCAATAAAAAGCCCTGCTTATACAGTGATGTATAGCAGGGCTTTTTGATTGCGAGTTTGTATTCGTTGAGCGGAAGGACACGCTTTACTCAGGGTTTATGACCTAGATCGAATAGGTCATAAATCCTTTTATCTCATCCACCTATTTCTCTCACCCATTTCTTTACACTCATCTCTTTCACTAACATTGTCATCATGGAGATGCTAGTAGCCGATGGCTTCGCTACCTGAATGACGAGGGTCAGACGCGCCAAAAATCCCTTGTTCGGTCACCATGATTGATTGCGTGCTGCCCATAGCGGACTGTACTTTCACTTTGTGGCCTTTGGCTTCGAGCAGGGAAATGGTATCGCGGTTTAAGCTGGATTCGACTCGTAGCTCATCGGGCAGCCATTGATGGTGTACCCGCGCTGCATTACTGGCTTCGGCGATGTTTAATCCATGGTCGATCACATTCATGATGATCTGCAGTGTGGTGGTGATAATGCGTGAGCCGCCCGGGCTACCAGTGACGAGGAAGGGTTTGCCATCCTTCATCACTATTGTTGGGCTCATGGAGCTCAATGGGCGCTTATTGCCTTCGACCGCATTGGCATCACCGCCAACTAAACCGTAGCCGTTTGGCACGCCGGGTTTGGCCGAGAAATCATCCATCTCGTTATTGAGCAAAATGCCAGTTCCTTTGGCCACTAAACCTGAGCCGTAGCTGAAGTTTAAGGTGTAAGTGTTTGAAACCGCATTGCCCCATTTATCCACTACCGAGAAGTGAGTGGTTTGGTCGCTCTCATAGGGCGCGAGTTTACCTGGCTTGATTTCGGCGCTTGGCGTTGTTTTATTCATCGCGATTTGGCTGGCGATTTTTTGGGCGTAGTCCTTACTGGTTAAGGCTTTGACGGGCACCTTATAAAAGTCGGGATCGCCTAAGTATTCGCTGCGATCGGCATAGGCGTGCTTCATGGTTTCTGCCATCAGATGAATCGTCTGCGCCGTATTGTGGCCGAGTTTATCAATCGGGAATTGTTGCAACACATTAAGCATTTCGATGATGTGCACGCCGCCCGATGATGGCGGTGGCATAGACACAACTTCGTAGCCACGGTATTCGCCGCGCACGGGTTCGCGTTCTACAACCTTATAATTTTTAAGGTCGTCTAAGGTCATAATGCCGCCAGCGTCTTTCACCGCATTGATGAGTTTAGTGGCGGTTTCACCTTCGTAGAATCCTTTGGTGCCTTTTTCAGCGATCAGACTTAATGAATGAGCAAGCTCAGGTTGTTTAAGAATATCATCAACTTGATAATCGCTGCCATCGGCTTTATAGAAGATAGCTGCTGTGGTTGGCCATTGGGACATGCGGCGTTTTAGACCTGCAAGGGACTGTGCAAGATCTGGCGTCACGCTAATGCCTTCCTGCGCCATTTTAATCGCGGGAGCAGTGACTTGTGCGAGTGTCATAGTGCCATATTTTTCAAGGGCTAAGCTCATGCCCATGACTGTACCAGGGACACCTACAGCAAGGCCGTGTTCGCGGCTCAGCTTTTCCACTGCATCGCCATTTTCATCGAGGAAAATATCTTTTTTGGCTTTAGATGGCGCCATTTCACGGTAATCGATTGCGATGGTTTTGTTTTCTTTGGCAATATGCACCAACATAAAACCGCCGCCACCGATATTACCAGCGCGCGGTAAAGTGACTGCCAAACTAAAAGCCACGGCCACGGCCGCATCAACCGCATTGCCGCCTTGCTTTAGGATCTCAACGCCAGTGCGACTGGCGAGTGTTTCTTGGCTGGCAACCATGCCATGCTTGGCCCACACAGGTTGTGCTGTGGCCATCTGGCTGAAAATTGACGATTCTTCGGCAAGCAGACTGGGTGATGATAGTAGGGGAAGCGCCATGGCAATGGCGAGAATAAGAGGTCTAAAAGGTCTTGTTGGACGCATACTCAATCCTGAATTTATTTTCATTATGGCTATGCAATGTGCCGAGAATTAGGCTTAATTGCAACCTTGTATATTAGTTAAGATCCGTAAAGGACGAGAATTTACCCAATGAGACAGCTTATCTTGGCCTTTGCGAGCTCAATGTCGGATATTTCGGCCAGTGCGTGGAATGCCATTATGGGGGAGGCGAATCCCTTCTGTCGCCATGAGTTTCTGTTGGCACTAGAGCAAAGCCATTCGGCCTGCGCTGCAACGGGTTGGACGCCGCGGCATTTATGCGTGTTTGATGTGGGTGACAGATTAAATGATGTCGTAAGTACCGATAAAAGCCTGTCGCCTTTGGCTGCAGGAGCCCTGATAAGTCGGCAAGCGGCTAAGCACTTCAATCCATTATCGCTGGTGGCGGTGATGCCCTTGTATCAAAAGTCTCACTCCTACGGCGAGTATGTGTTCGATTGGGCGTGGGCCGAAGCCTATGATCGCCATGGACTCGATTATTATCCCAAATGGGTGAATGCGATTCCTTTTACCCCAGTGCAAGGGCGAAGGATGGGCATTCATCCTGCATTCGATAGCGTTGAGCAACTGCGCGTGGCGCAATTACTGCTGCTGACATTGAATCGCCGGCTAACATCAGAGCTATTTGCGTCAGAGCCTTGTGCGTTAGAGAAAGGTGATTCGGTTTTTGATGAGTCAGAGCTTGATGAGCCCGTAGTTGATGAAGCTGATCTTGATGGGTCAATGCAAAGCGTTAAAGATCAGGGCGACAGCCCGATTTCTTCATGGCATAGCTTATTTGTTACCCCAAGCCAAACGCCGTTATTTGAAGGCTTGCCCAATCCGCTGTTAAAACGCTTAGGCACGCAGTTCCATTGGCATAATCGCGGTTATCGCGACTTTGATGATTTTCTGGCGGGCTTTAGTTCGCGCAAACGTAAGAATATCTTGAAGGAGCGGGCGCAGTTACAGCCTTTTAATCTTAAGTTTCACTTTGTCGAAGGTGAACACATTACCGTTTCACAATGGCAGACGTTTATCCAATGTTATCAATTAACTTACCTTAAGCGCTCCGGTCATCGCGGCTATTTAACGCCAACTTTTTTTCAGCAGTTGGGGGCACAACTCGCTGCGCAAGTCTTACTGTTGGTGGTCGAAGATGCCAAGGGCGAGATGGTAGCTGGCGCCTTGTATCTCAAAGGCGAGAATACCCAAGGGCAAAAATGCTTATATGGCCGTTATTGGGGCACCACGGTTGAGCTCGACGGCTTGCATTTTGAGGCCTGTTATTATCAAGGCATTCAATACTGTATTGAACATGGGTTCCAGATGTTTGATGCGGGCGCACAGGGTGAGCATAAGGTGCTGCGCGGCTTCGAACCCGTTGAAATGTATTCCTACCATAATATTGCCCATTTAGGATTTAGGGCGGCGATTGCCGACTTTGTTGAGCAAGAAGCACAGCAAATGCAGCAATATATGGCGCAGATGCGAGCTGTTTTGCCCTACAAAAAAGAGCCCTAATAAAAGACCGAGTTAACGGGACTTTATTGGGCTCTCATTTATGTCGTGCATGTTCAACCTATGTAGTACAACCTAAGTAGTTCTATCTAAGCTGTTAATTCAAACGGTTAGCTATGAATATTGGTTATGAATGTTAGCTCATGGCTAACCACACGCCCACGCCTATCATCAGGCTGCCTGCAATGCGGTTTAACCAGCGAATATTATCGCCGCGGCTTAGGAAAATACGCAGGCTTTTGCCGCCGCTGGCGTAGGCGAGCATAGAGGTAAACTCGGTCACCATGATAATGCTCAGCAGTGCGAGCAGCTGCGGCGCGACTTCGCGCTCGGCATTGATAAAAGGTGGTAGTAGCGACACCATAAATGCCCAACCTTTAGGATTGGCAATGGCGGTAATAAAGCCTTGGGAGATCAAGGTAACATTGCTGGCTCTGGGGTTAGTGTCGTCATCGCTTAGCATGGCCATCTTGCCGCGGGCACGCCACATCTGTACGCCGATATAGCCTAAATAAATTCCGCCAACCCATTTGAAGATTTGAAAGACTTCGGGATAGTTGAGCATGATACTGGCAACGCCCATCACGGCGGCTGTCGCCACTAACGCTACGCCTACCAGTTCACCCAGCATCATCCACAGGGTGCGGCGCACACCTATGCTCATGCCCAAGGTCATGGCGAGCGTCATGCACATGCCAGGCGTGATAGAAACAAAGAAAAAAGTCGGGATAAACACAGCGAGTAAGGCAAAATCAGGCATGGTTTGGTCATTCTTTGGTGAAGATGAGAAGGCCGATAGTGTAATGAAAACTGCGGGTTTAGCCAATGCGCTTGTTTTGGCCTGACAACACATAAATGTAATCGGTTGTGTTAGCGAACGATATTTTTTGTCGGTTACCCATTTGGGGTGTGAACGGTTAGTGCACTGGCGTGAATTATGTGCAGAGTCATCCTGCTGCTAACAAGATAAGATTTTGATTTCAGGTTTTGTTTCAGTATCGATCAAATACACGCTATCGGCACCCACAATATAATAACTGTATAGACTCTGGTAAATATGTTCGCCTAATTCGCCATAATAAGGACGACGTGCATTTTTTACCGACTTCCATATTGGCCAAGGTAAAGAAAAATAATCGGACCTGGATGGGTTTGTCATATTTAAATCGGTATCGATAGGGAATGGCGTATTGATTTTTTCATTATTGATATTACTGCCTAAATCATCATTCAGATTAACATGGATGCTATTTGAAAAAGTTTGATAACTTGATTCATCAATCACCAGAATACCTGCGATCGTTGGGAAGTGAATTTCCATCGAGAACGCACAGTCATTAAGCTCTTGCCACAGTAAGGTCAACGATACCCCCTCTAATCTGCAGCTCAAATCAGGATGGGGTTTAAGCTTTCTTTCTACGGGGAACCAAGGCTGATAGCTTGCCTGAGTCATAGCGCATTCTTGTTCGGTCATTAGGTTACTCGCTTCATTATCGTTATCTTGCGGCTTACCGTTATTCATTCACTCGTGCCGCCAATACTATAATTGAAAAATAACGCTGAAGCATGTTTAGATTATCTAATAATTTTTGAAACTCATATCAGCGAGACACGACTTATCAATATTTATTTGATTGATATGCTAACCCCATTCTTAAATTAATTATCAATAACTGTTATACAACAGTTTAATAATGGATTCTGTATATGATCAAATCATCTCTATCCGCAAGTAAATATACCTTCTTACTGAGTGTTGTTTTGGCTGCCAGCATTAATAACGTTATGGCTGACAACAGTACCAAAGTGTTTAGTTTACAAAGTAATCTTGCCGATAATTCAAGCTTCCCTCCTGAGTATTATTGGAATCAATTTGGTTGTTCGGGCGAAAATATTGCGCCGCGTTTAGCTTGGCAAAATGTACCTGCCGGTACCAAGAGCTTTGCTGTCACTTTATATGACAAAGATGCGCCGACTGGCAGTGGTTTTTGGCACCGTGTTGTGTATGACATTCCGGCACAGGTGTCGACTCTCGCAGGTGGTGTGAATGGCGGAGTGCTACCCAGTGGTGCCATTGAAGCTAATACCGATTTAGGTAAACCTGGATTCTTTGGACCTTGTCCACCAGAGGGACGTGAACACAGCTATGTATGGACAGTGCATGCTTTGGATGTGGCGCAGTTGCCGATAGACAAGGGATCAACACCCGCTTTGGTGGGATTCTATCTTTGGCAGCATAGATTAGGCGAAGCAAGTTTAACGCTTTTAGCTGGCCCACGTTAGGAGGAATGAAGATGACCATATTATCTACGCGCATTACATACCCCATGTTATCAAAGGCTTTTACTCTACTGGCAAGCAGTTTGTTGTGTTCTCACTCATGGGCGACACAGACTGAGCCGCTGGCAAAAATGGAAGTCTTTGCCGAACTTGATGGGGCTGTGGGCGGTATTACTTTCACATCAGATGATCGATTGATTTTCAGTTATCACCCTTTCTATCAACCTAACATTAAGGTGGCAGAGCTTTTAGCGGATGGTAGTACTAAGCCATTCCCTAATTCGGATTGGCAGCAATGCCATGATCCGCAGGGCAAAGCGAAAGAACCTGACACTTGCCTTAATTGGGTGTTGGGGCTGCGAACCGACGATCAAGACAGAGTTTGGCTATTAGACTCTGGCCAGCAGGCGCCACGTATTGAGCCTAAATTAGTGGCATGGGATACCAAGAAAAATCAATTAGATCGCATTATTCATTTGCCCGCGCCAGTCTCTCTTCCTGAGTCACAACATAATGACTTTGTTATCTCATCTCGACATCAAGCGATTGTGATTGCCGATGAGGGGATTGGCACGGGTCCCATTGGTGAAAAGGCTGCGCTGGTAGTTGTGGACTTAAATACAGGGAAAAGTCGGCGCCTATTACAGGGTGATAACAGTGTGATGCCAGACTTACAGCGGCCACTGATTATCGATAAAGACTCAAAAGATAGAAAGCAGATTGAAGTCTATGTGGGTGCCGATGGCATTGCTTTAGATAAAACCCAAACATGGCTCTACTTTGCCCCGATGAATAAAGACAAAGTTTACCGTGTGCGGATGACAGATCTCATCAATCCTTCGTTAACGCCTGCGGCACTCTCTGCCAAAGTGGAGGCTTATGCCGATAAGCCCGACAACGGTGGCTTAAGTATTGATGAAGCGAATAATTTGTATCTAACAGAAGTGGGAGAGCGGGCTATTGGTGTGATCCCTGCAGATTCTCGCCAGTATCGCACTTATGTCCATGATGAACGTATGGTTTGGCCCGACGGTGTGAGTTATGGCAAGCAAGGTTACTTGTACTCTGGGGCTGCGCAATTACCGTTATCGGCACCATTAAATAATGGCAAAGCTGAAAACAGTCCACCTTATTATATTTTCCGTTTTAAGCCGTTAGCGGCGGGCGTTCGTGGTAATTAACCTTAACCATTAATCTTATAACCTTACGTCAAGTGCTTATTTGAACTGAATTTATTCACACGATTTTTGCGGATTAAAACGGTTTGGATTTGCACTTGGTTATACCGAGTCACTGAGTCACGACATCCAGAGGATGACAATATGAACATTATCGGATTGGATCACTTTACCATCAGAACGCCCAAACTGGTTGAAACACTGTTGTTTTATCAAGTCATCCTTGGATTGAAATTAGGTTGGCGGCCACAGTTTGGTTTTCCTGGACATTGGCTCTATGCCTCAAATAAGCCCATTTTGCATTTAGTGGAAGCGGGCGATCAGGCGCTAGATGCCTACTTAGGGGAAAGCAGAAATATTTATGGCTCGGGACGTGTTGACCATTTGTCGTTTCGTGGCAAGGATTTACAGCAGATGCAGCAGCATTTATGCCAGCAGAGGATGATTTTTCAGGAACGAATTGTGCCTGAGATTGGTGAGCATCAGTTGTTCCTTGAAGACCCGAATGGCATCAAAGTAGAGATGATATTCCCTTATGCAAAGGACAACGCCATCGTAGGGATTGTGATGGATAGGCTCACTATTTTAGACACCAAGGAGCCTGAACATGGCGGAGATTAATGTTTTTAGAAGGCAATTATTGCAAACGCTGGGATTGGGCAGTTTGGCATCAGTGGCATTATTTCCTCGAGGTGTGATAGGTATGAATTCATTGAATACGAGTACAAATATGGAGAGCTCACAGGGTAAGCCGAAGATTCGCATGGGAGTGACGGACTTAAGTTTTCATCGTGTCACCGCCGCTGTGGTGGCTCATGTGATAGGGATTATGGGCAAAGAGGTGCAACGAAGCTATGCATTGCACGAGGCTAATTTTGAGAAGCTAGGTGAAGGCACAGTGGATATGCTGTGTTCAGCATGGCTGCCCCATAGCCATGGGATTTATCGACAAGGTGTCGAAGAGCGAGTTGCTACGCGGCAACTCGGGCTACATTATGAGCCCTATGCGCTCTGGGGCGTACCCGATTATGTGCCTGCTGAGCAAGTGTCGAGCATTGAGGATTTACTCAAGCCTGACGTGCGGCAACGTATGCGGCCCATCATTCAAGGGATTGGTGAGGGGGCGGGGATCACGCGATTTTCTAAAAATATTATGACGCAATATGGATTAACGGCGGCGGGTTATCAATTTAGAACAGGCACTCAGGCCGACTGTGTCGCGGCTTTTGAGTCTGCCGTAGCGGTAAACGAGTGGGTGATCGTTCCTTTGTGGCATCCACAATTTTTACACCATCAATACGGTATTCGCGATCTTCAGGACCCCAAAGGTTTACTCGGGGGAAAAGATAAAGCGGTATTGCTCGCCCGTGAACGCGAGTTAGTGGTTAATTTCTCGCCTGCACAAATTCAAGTACTTGATAACATAGTATTATCGAATCAAATGGTTGCAGAACTCGATTATGCGGTTAATCGACAAGGAATGACGGAAGATGAGGCCGTTGCGAACTGGCTGACAGTCAATCCTCAGCATTTGACGACCTGGTTAGCCCCGTTGCTTAATCCTGCGAAAGTCTCATATCAGGAGGTGACATTATGATGATCACACCTGAATCGCGGCTTGTGGCGGCTGGGCTTGAACTACCTGAGGTTGCTGCGGCTCTTGGGAATTATGAACCCTATTCAATTGTCGGCAGTCAGTTAATGACTTCGGGTCAGTTTCCCTATTTAGAGGGCGAGCTTCAGTATCAAGGACAATTGGGCGCCGATCATACTGTGAGCGAAGGCTACGCTGCCTGTCGTCTTGCGACCCTAAATGCCATTGCCCAATTGAAACAGGCTTGCGGTGAGCTTTCGCGGATAAAACAAATTTATCGCTTGGAAGGGGTGTTAAATGTGCATCAATCTTGCTTTGAACATCCTAAAGCGCTCGATGGGGCTTCGGATTTATTGCTTGAAATCTTCGGTGAAGCAGGGCGTCACAGCCGAATGATTTGGACAAATCCGGTCATGCCGCTGAACAGTTTGTGTCTAGTGTATTTATTTGCAGAACTCTATTGTGATGACGAACAAAGGCAACGACCTTTGTCTCGATTGAAATCGAGTTCTTGAATGTGACTCACATTGGCTGTTAGTTAAATGTTCTGTCAGCAAGATGGGTAGTTCATTCAATAGCATATAAGGCAGTTCTTGAACTTTCATTAATCGATTGTTAGGGTTAGGTCATCATGGATGGAATGTTGACAATACGATGACTGAGAAACAAAAAATGTTAGCGGGTAAGCCCTATAAGGCTTGGGATGATGAGTTATTGGCTGAGCGGATGCGGGCGAAATCCGTTTGCCATCAGTTTAATCTTGCCGAACCGACTTTGCTTGATGCCCGTATGGATCACCTTCGTGGCCTGCTTGATATGCCAAACTGCGCCCATATTGAGCCTAATTTCTTTTGCGACTACGGTTATAACATCCATATTGGTAAACAATTTTATGCTAATCATAATCTAACCATATTAGATGTTTGCTCAGTCTCGATTGGCGATAACGTGATGTTTGGTCCCCATGTGATGATTTCTACCGCTACGCATCCGATTGATCCCATTGCACGGCAAACGACGGAATACGGCGCGCCAATTCAAATCGGCAATAATGTTTGGCTTGGCGGTAATGTCTCAGTGTTGCCCGGTGTGACCATTGGCGATAATTGTGTCATCGGTGCTGGCAGCGTAGTTAATAAGAGCATTCCGGCTAACTGTGTGGCGGCTGGCAACCCTTGCAAGGTTATCAAACCCATCAATGTGGAATAATGCAGGAAGGTCGATGCCGAGTGATTGGCGTCAATGCTGATGCTGATTTAGATGACGATTTAGATAGTCGTAGAAACAAAAACGGTACGCAGTGCGTACCGTTTTTTATTAGCAGGATAAAAACTTACAGTACGCCGCGGCGCATTTGATCCCGTTCAATCGATTCAAACAGAGCAGTAAAGTTGCCTTCGCCAAAACCTAAGTTATTTTTGCGTTGGATGATTTCGATAAAAATCGGTCCGAACAGGTTTTTAGTGAAAATCTGCAGTAAATAACCGGATTCATCGCCATCCACCAAAATTTGGTGATGTTTGATGCGCTCACGATTCTCAGTCACCTGCGGCAACTTCTCAAATATGGTGTCGTAGTATTCAGGGATGATGTCTAGGCATTGGATTGAACTGCCTTCCATCGCATCCAGAGATTTTACGATATCGCGACTTCTAAAGGCTAAATGCTGCACACCTGGGCCATTGTATTCCTTCAGGTATTCATCGATTTGGTTCTTATCGCTGCCTTTACCTTCGTTAATCGGAATACAGAAGCTGCCATCGGGCGAACGCAGGGCGTATGACACTAGCGCAGTTTGTACGCCGCTGATGTCAAAGTAGCGCACTTCAGTAAAACCAAAAATGTTTTTATAGAAGTTAGCCCAATGTTCCATTGTGCCTTTGTAGACGTTGTTGGTTAAGTGATCGACTTCGATAAAGCCTTTCTCTTGGGTGATCACTTGCTCGTCTAAGTCTTCAAAATCAGCGGCATAGATATTGTTATCTGCGCCGAAGGTGTCGATGAAATAAATTAAGCTGTCGCCAATGCCGTAAATCGCAGGATAAGGCAGATCTTTATTGGCATCATCGGCGGGTTTTGCACCACGTTCAACGGCAACGCGATAGGCAAAGCCAGCATCTTCTACCCGCCAGCCCATAGAACAAATGGCTGGGCCGTGGGATTTAGCAAACTTAGCAGAGAAACCTTCGCGCTCAGTGTTGAGCAAAAAGTTAATATCATTCTGTTTGTAGTACAGGATGTCTTTGTTCTTGGCTTTTTTCAGTAGTGAAAAACCAAAGTCAATAAAGACTTTGTGCATAAAATCAGTATCAGGGCTGGCGAATTCAGTGAATTCGATACCTAATAAGCCCAGTGGATTTAGTTCGCTTGCCATGATGTTTTCCTCATTATTTTAGTTCAACCGCCGACACTCTTTATCCCTTTTATTACCTTGGGATACGCAACCTTTTCGGTGCGCTGGTGGCTTAGGGCTAGTCTTCTAGCCAAGAGCGGTTGTAGTCTTTGCTCATGCAATTTTGTACATGTTCGGTTAATTTAAGTGGGGCGAACGTGTCCACCATCACTGCGTATTCATAGGTTTCTTTCTTGCCAATCGAGGCTTCAGTGCGACCCGGTTGTGGTCCGTGGGCCACACCTTTTTGATGTAAGGTCATGTAACCCGCTTCAATGCCCGTGCGGCTCATAAAGTCGCCATCGACGTAATACAAGACTTCGTCGCTATCGATGTTGTTGTGGTAATAAGGCGCTGGAATCGATTTCGGGTGGAAATCGTAAGGGCGCGGCACGAAGTTACAAATCACAAAGTTATGGGCAGTAAAGACTAAGTGATCAGAAGGCGGCAGATGGATTTTGCCTACCTTTGGCGCGTATTCGGTAATGTTGAATGCCCAAGGGTAAACACAGCCATCCCAACCCACTAAATCAAAGGGATGCCATTCAAGTGTGGTGAGTTGGTATTTATCGCCAAACTTACACACTAAGGGGAAGGCGCCGCGCTCAACCACTGCATCTTGCAATGTGGGCACGCGCAAATCGCGCTCGCAGTAAGGTGCCGATTCTAATAGCTGACCATACTCGTTACGGAAATGCTTAGGCACTTCCACCATAGAGAATGACTCGATAACGAAAAGTCGCACATTGCTGTAATCGTTGAATTTAAGTTGATAAGTCGTGCCGCGTGGGATCACGAGATAGTCCCACTTTTGAACCTTAATCGTGCCGTACTCGCTGTAGAGTGTGCCTTCGCCTTCGTGAACAAAAACCACTTCATCGGCATAGGCATTACGGTAAAACTTGTCGGTATCGGCGCTGACTTTGGCGGTATAAAGTGCTAAGTCATTGTTATAAAAGATCTTGTTACGAGCGCTGAAAAAATTACCTTCACGGTCGGCATCGCGGGAATCGAGTTTATAGTTTTGGACCAGTGAATCTTCCCAATTGGCACCATGGCTTAGGCTATAGGGCGCTACTTCCAACGCTTTGGTTGGCATGTTGTGGTGATATTTATTGGAATAAATATTGGAAAAACCATGGGTTGAGAACAACTCTTCACGGTAAAGCTCGCCGTTTTCCTTTTCAAATGCGATATGGCGCTTATGGGGGATCTGGCCTTGTTTCACATAAAATGGCATGGTTATTCCTTCAATATTGCGTTGCAGGATTACCTACATCGCTGGTCGTTATGCTGCAAGTTGCATTAGTGTGATCTTGTTATCAATTTAGTTGCTTGAATGAACAAAAAAAAGAATAATAAATCCGTTATCTCAATCTAAAAATTAGATGGTATTCTAATCTTTACGAATCGTAGTGTTTCCGTGACATGTTCATAAGAGCCAAGGAGTGACCATGCGCATCGATATTGATGCTTTTAATGTGCTGCAAGTGCTGGTGGAAGAGGGCAGTTTTGCCAAGGCGGCGGAGCGGTTACACAAGGCGCAATCGGCGGTGAGTTATCAAGTTAAAAAGTTAGAAGAGCACTTAGGCGTACAGCTTTTTAGCCGTGAGCAATATCGTGCAGAGCTGACGCAAGAGGGCCGGGTGATTTTGGCCGAGGGGCGAAGATTGTTGCAACACCTTGCAAACATTGAACATCTTGCCAGTCGTTTCAGTGAAGGCTGGGAGCCAAAGCTAGAGCTAGTGATAGACGGAGCCTTACCAATGGAGCCAATTATGACGGCTTTAAAGCGTATGGCTGAACATCAGATCCCCACAAAAATTCAGCTCAATATGGAGTTTTTAGGCGGCGTACAACACAGATTTGAGCGGGATAATGCCGACTTGATGTTGGTAAAAGATTATCGCACTGGCCCCTATTATCATCCGCAACCTTTGCCAGCCATCACCAGTGTGCTGGTGGCAAGTGCTTCGCATCCTTTGTCTTTTATTCGCGAAATTAGTTTGTCTGAACTGCAGCAACACGTGGAATTGACTATCGAAGACTCTTCGCCCAATAAAAGTTACCGCGATGAAATGCAATTTGGCGGCGATAAAGTGTTTTATCTTTCAGGCTTCATCATGAAAAAGAACGCCTTGTTAAAAGGCTTAGGTTTTGGTTGGTTGCCGGACTTTTTAGTGCAAGAAGAGTTGGCGAAGGGGGAGTTAGTTGAAATCGACTTTGTCGGTGGCAGCCGTTTTACCTTTATTCCACAACTCGTCTCGACCTTAGAGCGGCCGTTAGGCCGTGCAGGACAACTTTTTACTGAGTTGATATTAGAGGAGTTTGCTAAGGCTGAGCAGTTTAATGGCGTGGGTTTAGGTTGATAAGTCGCCGTTTGTCATCTTTTGATACAAGTTACCGCATAAAATAATCGCATTGTGACATTTTATGTCATAGATTAATGCCGAGGTTTGATTAAGGTTTCGATTCAGGCTTAGCTTAGATTGAGACTTCGAATAAGTCCTAGATTCAGACTTAGCTTAGATTTAGGTCAAAATTAAGGCATAAGTTAGGGTATAAGTTAAGGCATAAATTAAGCGCTAGATTAACAGTGAAATTGAGCCGCGATAGATAAAGAGTCGTCCATCGGGATCAATCTAAAGGCTAGTAACAAGGAACTGACAGTTAAGGGGAACAGTATGTCTAGACGTTGTCATGAAGTGGATTATGAAATCATCGGCCACAGTATGCAGTTGGTTGAAGTGGAGCTCGATCCTAACGAAACCGTGGTTGCCGAAGCAGGCGCGATGAATTACCTAGAGCAAGATATTAGCTTTGAGGCCAAAATGGGCGATGGTTCTGAACCTGAGTCAGGCTTTTTTGGCAAGTTGGTGGGCGCGGGTAAGCGGGCGTTAACGGGGGAGAGTATTTTTATGACTCACTTTACCAATCAAGGCAACCAAAAGCGTAAAGTCGCCTTTGCTGCCCCATATCCGGGCACAATCCTTGCGATCGACTTAGCCGAATATGGTGGCGAGCTTATCTGCCAGAAGGATAGTTTTTTAGCCGCGGCTTTAGGTACACGGGTGACGATGAAATTTAATCGCCGTTTAGGCACGGGATTTTTCGGTGGCGAAGGGTTTATTCTGCAAAGCTTACAAGGTGATGGCATGACTTTTATCCATGCGGGCGGCACCTTAGTGAAGAAAGAACTACGAGGCGAAACCTTAAGGGTTGATACAGGTTGTCTGGTTGGATTTACGCCTGGGATAGATTACGACATTGAGCGCGCAGGCTCGTTAAAGTCCATGGTATTTGGCGGCGAAGGCTTATTTTTAGCGACGTTAAAAGGTCACGGCACGGTTTGGCTGCAAAGTTTACCGTTCTCACGAATGGCAGACCGCATTATCGCCCATGCCCCATCTGCGGGTGGCAGTGATCGCGGTGAAGGTTCAGTGCTTGGTGGTCTTGGCCGCATGCTTGATGGGCGTTAAACCTTAAGCTCAATCGATGTAAATCAATCACAGCACTATTTTGAAATTACGCTGTCTCTTCTTTAGGCATTCCAGACAATCCTCTGGGATGCCTTTTTAGTTGCTAGATGTTATTTCCTTCATTATTTTCAGCATATTTCGCTGCTATTAAAGCTGTGTTTGGCCGTTATTAAGGCTTTGCTGAATGCGTCTTTCCACCAGTTTTGATATCAGATACATCATTAAATAGCCTGTGCCCAAGGCTAAAATTACTGCGACGACATTCTCGGTATATAGGCGATAAGCGTAGAAAGTACCGACCAGTACTGCGATACCTGCGAGGCGAATGAGTAGGCTTTGGGTAAAATAGCCGTGGGCTTTGATATAGGCTAACTGATAGCCGTTGAGCATCATAAATATAAAAAACATGGAGAAATGCATTAATACTGGGGCCGCTTTAATGTATTGCTCGGGGAATAACCAAGCCACCAATGGCTTGCTCGCGAATATCATAGCGACGAAAAACACCCCGCTGATCCACAGGGATACTTTAGTCAGCCATGACTTGATTTGTTGCACTTCATCAAAGCGTTTTTCTCGTACACACACAGCAACTTCGGGCAGCACAAAGCGGTAGATGGGGAAGACAAACAGCAAGGTGAGGTAAGTGATCATCGGCCGCACTACCACTTGAAAATCACCCAGTTCATCTATGCTAAAATAGGCAATAGTCAGCAGTACTGTGATGTAAATCATCAAGATACTGGCACCCGCTTCCATGGACGCTGTCAGGCTTTTTTTCATAAAACTACGTAAGCCCGTATCAAAATGCACCGCACTTAAGGGCGGAGTGGCAATATCTTTGCGCCGTTTTAAGTACATATATAAGGCAACGATGAGCGATGACAGTGTCATGCTGTAAAAGAGTGAGGCTATGGCCGTTTGTTTTAGCCCATAGAAACACAAGAAAAAGCTGGTCACTTGCGCTATCGGTTCCAGCCAAGTCACTCGATTGGAGATGGCATATAGCCGGTACATAGCGATTTGATTGGTAAAATACACCTTGAGTCCCATGCTCAAAACAATGCCAACCAATTGAAAATATTCAACGTTAAGGTGAAGTTTGTGTTTGATATAGGGCAAGACTAAGCCCCATGTCAGCAGCACCATAGCGATCAAGCTGTAGCGGAATATATTGGTGATATCCACATCTTGCTTGGTCTGGGAGTAAGTCACCACCATAGAGGAGCGAAATCCTGTCATCAGGATCAGCGACAGTGAGATAATATCGATAACCGTGTGATAGAGCGCTAGATCCGCTTTGGCGACCCATTGTGCTAACCAAAGCTTAAAGAGAAAACCCACAGAAATACTGGCGAGTGATGCCCAGAATCCCGCAATAATCGCCTGCTTAACCCGTTGAAGTGATGAGGTGTGTTCCATTGTCAAAATCCAGCTTTAGTCTGCGGTCATTATAGGGATGCTATGGGTGTCGTTAAGGTTTTGCATTAGTCGTTGCTTTGGTTGCTTTGGCTGCTTTGGTTACTTTAGCTGCGTGAGTACTTTTTGATAACGCTTATCTGATTCGGTTCGATGCTATAACTTTATGCAAAGAACTTGATACCAATGCTTTGATGTCAGGGGCTTAGCCTTTTGTTTAGACTAAAACCTCGAGAACCGCCGAAGACGTTTCTTCTAAGTTTATACGCATATTAGCACTGGCTGAGTCTAGCATTCAGCTAATGAGTGACCAAGCATCAGATAGTAAAGATATGATAAATATCAGTATGTTGCTTAATTGTAACTGTGCTCATTAACTCGCGAGAAATTGTGGGATAAATAGAAGTACAGACAAGGGATAGGGTTGTGCAAGCATCATGATTTGGGATGATGGCACGCCCTAATAAGAACTGGGCGTGCTAATAAAACTGCCGTGATTAGCCATTTCGCGAATGTCTTGCGTTATTCGGTAATGATATTGACGATATCGAGGATTTTACGGCTGTTGTTATCGAGTTTGATCAATGCGCCTTCAACTTGGATGCTAATAATGCCATCTCTGTCTAAGGGCACAATGATACGACCGCGGTCATAAATATCATGCTCAAGCACATCACCACGATGGAGTTTTTTCTGCCAACCGGGTGGTAAACGTTCACCGTGGTCGACCTTTTTCTGTAATCCAGGTGGTAAGCCTTTCTCTTTTTTGTGGTGCTCGTGTTCATGGCCATCTTTAGCAAAAACTGAGATAGGTGCCATTAAGCTGAGCACGAGTCCTGCGATAACCACTGACGTTGATTTATTCATCTGTGCTCCAAAGGGCATTGAGAGAGCATTGAGCTAGTGCAGCGGCAATGCTTGATGCGGCCAACAATAGGCGATACTAAATGAACCTTAGCTGAACGTTACTGAGTCGAGATGTTTAAACTCAACGGGTTAACATTAGCACAGCTTGCCATTGTTCGGCGGTCACAGGTTGGATACTCAGCCTTGAACCCTTAGTCACTAAATACATGTCGGCTAATTGCGGCAGGTTTTTAATCAGGCTTAAAGGAATAATATCGTTAAATTTTTCAACAAAGCGGATATCTACTCGTAGCCATCTCGGTTTGGTTGGATCGGACTTAGGGTCGAAATACTTAGATTCGGGATCGAAGGCTGTGCTGTCGGGATACGCATTTGTCACGACTTCAGCGATACCGACAATACCGGGTACTTTGCAGCTTGAATGGTAAAAAAATACCTGATCGCCAATCTGCATCTCATCGCGCATGAAGTTACGCGCCTGATAGTTACGTATCCCATGCCAAGCTTCGGTTTGGTTCGGGCAAGCCTTAAGATCATCTATGCTGAATTCGTCGGGTTCCGATTTCATAAGCCAGTAGTTCATCTTGTTTCCTTTATTCATAGTTGCCGTTAAGCGCTTCAATATCCCTGAGTTTATCTTAATTTAGTCGAACACCCCAGTTCGTCACTCATATCAAGCATTGTGAGTTTGATTAAGTTTCGGTTCAGATAAGGTGGCTTAGCCTGTGGGCTGCAATCTTATTTGGTATGCCTTATGCAGATTCTCGATACTAAGGCAAAGCGTCAAATTCGATCTCGGTTTGTGATTGGTGCCATACAAGTTGTGGCAGCAGTGGCAATCAAAACCTGTGAGGTGTGTTATGGGAACTTCAACAATGACGTCCGACTGTGGTTTATACACTAAATATCTTAAGGATTTTACAGCCGGTGATGTGATCCTAAGCCATGAGCGGATGCTGGAATTTATTAATGACCTGACAACCCAAGGTTGGTTATTGGCAAATTTCACTTGGGACTATTGGTATAACAACAGTTACTTAGTCGATAAACCCGCCTACATTCGTGAAGCGAGCATAGCACAATGCAAGTTGCTGCTGACCGCCATGACGCGACTTGAGGTCTTTAGCCCTGGCGTGTTAGAGAATATGCGTCGCCAAGGGATTTTACTGGCCATTGTTGAGCGCTTGCAAAGCTTAAATGTGCCTAAGTCGAGTACTCATCTTGAATTTATCAGCCGCTAACCACGCACTTTAATGGATTGTTATTTAATCGATTATCTTACTCTTTAGTCTAATAAAGTGCTTTTTTGCTTGTGACATTATCCGTGGATTGGTTAGTTTGGACCTCGCTAACCATAATAATAAATGCACGGAGGCCTTAATGTCAGTTCCAACAAGCCAAGTTATCAGCCCGCTCAACGTCAGCGAATTTCATGGTGTGCGATCACCGAAACTCGTTGAGAAAACCATAGGTCAGTATCTTGATGAGATTGCGGCAACCTATCCCGACCAATTAGCGGTTGTCGTACATCATCAACATATCCGCTGGAACTATCGCCAATATCTCGCTCAAATCGAGGCGCTCGCCACAGGATTATTAAAACTCGGTATTAAGTCCGGCGATAGGGTGGGCATTTGGTCACCCAACAATATTGAATGGTGTTTAACCCAATATGCGACCGCTAAAATTGGCGCCATTATGGTGTGTATTAATCCTGCCTATCGGCCTGAAGAGTTGCAATATGCGCTGAGTAACGTGGGTTGCCGCGCGGTAATTTGTGCCGACAAGTTTAAATCCAGCAATTACCTCGAAATGCTATACGAATTGGCGCCTGAGCTAACTTCTTGCCCTGCGGGTCAATTACAGGCGAAGGCCGTTCCTGAGCTCGAGTTTGTGATCCGTATGGGCGCTGAAAAATCTGTCGGCATGTTGAATTTTGATGATCTGCTCGTCGATGTGACCGCCGATGACAAGGCGGCACTCGAGATTATCGGCAAAGCATTAAGCCCGTATGATTCGATTAATATCCAGTTTACCTCTGGCACGACGGGTAGCCCGAAAGGTGCGACCTTATCCCACCATAACATTTTGAATAATGGCTATTTAGTCGCAGAGGCGATGAAGTTTACCTGCCACGATAAACTCTGTATTCCTGTGCCCTTATACCATTGTTTTGGCATGGTGCTCGGCAGTTTAGTCTGCTTAGCCAAAGGCGCAGCGGCTGTGTTCCCCGGCGAATCCTTCGATCCTTTGACGACATTGCAAGTGATTGAGCAAGAGCGTTGCACCGCTTTACATGGCGTACCGACCATGTTTATTGCCGAGCTTGAGCATCCTGAATTTACGCGTTTTGATTTGAGTTCTTTACGAACCGGCGTGATGGCGGGGGCAACTTGCCCAGAAGAAGTGATGCGCCGAGTACAAAATCTCATGTATATGAAGGAAGTACTAATTGGTTATGGTCAGACTGAGTGCAGTCCGCTCAATCATATTACTGAAATCGATTCGCCGGTTGAGAAACGGGTGCTCACCGTCGGCCGGGCTTTGCCCCATACCGAAGTGAAAATAGTCGACGAATTTGGTGAAGTGTTGCCAGTTAATCAACCCGGTGAAGTCTGTAGTCGGGGATATTGCATAATGCAGTGCTATTGGAACGATCCCGAAAAAACGGCGGCGACTATAGACAGTGCGGGTTGGCTACATTCGGGCGATATCGGCCAAATGGATGAGCAAGGTTATGTGCAAATTGTGGGTCGCATTAAAGATATGATCATTCGTGGTGGCGAGAATATCTATCCCCGTGAGATTGAAGAGAAACTTTACACCCATAAAGATGTGCAGGATGCGGCGGTTTTTGGTGTTCAAAGCGATAAATACGGGGAGGAAGTGTGTGCTTGGATTAAAGTCCGCTCAGGCTCCGCGATTACCGAGGACGATATTCGTCATTTTCTTACCGAGAAGTTTGCCTACTTTAAAGTACCGCGTTACATCAAGTTTGTGGATCAGTATCCAATGACAGTAACGGGGAAAATTCAGAAATTCAAAATGCGTGAGCTGATGTATCAAGAGTTATATGAAGATATTAATGCTTAAGTGATGTGATTTTGAGTGGGTTCGTCTGTTTTTGACTTTCAAGCCGCACAATGCGGCTTGAATTTTATTCTGTCTACCCATGTCGTTTAACCGACAAGTTAACGAGTTAACGGAAGAGTCGACGAGTCATGCCATCAAGCCAAGCGGCACTTTGAGTTAACTTTCGCTGACTGCGACGTAGCGCCAGCTTTGCCCAGGCATATTGTGTGCTGAGCAGCGCTAACCCTAAGATGATCAAGAGTAAACCTGGGCCGGGTAAGGGTAAAAAGACCAGCCCGAGCAAGGTTAAAGCTGCGCCAATCACAGTGATCCCTGCTTTAGTTATCGCGCCTTTTGCATGGGAGGACGGCGCGAGATTGAAAAAGGTAACTTTGCGCATAGGAGTTGGCCTCATGGTGAGTTAATCGAATCAAGCTGTACTGTCAGCTGACTATCAGTTGTGTGCTAACTGTATGTCAGTTTTCAGTCTAATCCTTTGCTCATTTATTGGCAGCTTATGTCGTCAGCCTAATTGTAACAAAACTTCACTTCCCCGCAGTGGCTTCATGGCTATACTAAAACCAGAGAAAAAATCTTGGCAGATAAAAACTAAAGCTCAATTTGTCGATGATTTAGTAGTCAATCCATTCTGCAGGCTAAGGAGTCCCAAATGGTTCGATGGCGTTCAATGCTCCTTGCGTGTTGCCTTTCCTCCATGGGATTGAGCACAGCGAAGGCGGATACCTTAATGCTGACATCCTTACTTTGGCCGCCTTATTCGGGGCAGCAGTTAGCAGAGCAGGGCGCGAGTATTGCTGTGGCGCGGGCGGCGCTCAAAGTGATGGGGCACCAATTAGAAGTGGATTTTTACCCATGGAGCCGCGCAGTAAAGCTCGCCAGTATGCCTAATTCAGACTATCTGGGTTATTTTCCTGAATATTATTTCGAGACTGAAAAGTTTGTTTTTTCTAAATCGATTGGCGACGGTCCTTTGGGACTGGTGGAGCAAAAAGCCCATCCTGTGAGTTGGAATTATGTCGAAGATCTGAATCGCTATACCTTAGGTGTGGTGAAAGATTATGTGAATATTCAGGCGTTAGATCGCATGATTTCCACAGGCGTTCAGCCGACTGAAGCGGTGACTTCAGATGAGCACAATATTAAGAAAGTGGCTGCAGGCCGTATTGATGCGGCGGTAATCGATGTCAACGTGCTGCACTATTTACTTAAGCAAAAGCCCTTGCAGCCATTGGCAGACAAACTGCAAATCAACCGCCAAATTTTAGCGAATAAGCAGCTTTATATTGCGTTTCGTAATACCGAAGAAGGTCGACGTTGGCGAGATATTTTCGACCAAGGCTTGGCGCAAATTGATGTCGAAACCATCATCGGAGAGCTACTGTATCGTGAAGACTAATGCATGATTTAGGTTAGTGTGCTCTCAATTTTTCCCCTTATTTTTTCCTCTATTTTCAGCCAATTCCTCTTAAAATTACATCAGATATTCCGCTTGTCATCATTCTGTCTTTGTTCACTATTAGCATCACCTTAACGGCATGAGTTGCTCTCTCATTTTTTGATTAAGGTGACATGAATAAACTTCCCTTTGAGTTATATACGCTGCAACAACTCATTGATACTCATCATCTTAAGTTGCAGTATCAAATTCTTGCCGACATTCCATTTCGTCATGAACATTTTCCTCTCTACAGTGTTGAGCTGGGCGGAGGAGATAAGCCCTGTCCGACAGTACTCTTTGTGGGCGGCGTGCATGGGGTTGAACGTATTGGCTCTCAAGTCATCTTGGCATTGCTGAACAGTTTGTTGCAGCGACTGGTGTGGGATAAACATCTACAACAGATGCTAACGGGCGTGCGGTTAGCTTTTGTCCCAGTGGTGAATCCCGTTGGCTTATTTATGGGAACGCGAGGTAATGGCAATCAAGTGGATTTGATGCGTAACGCCCCGATAGAAGCCAGCGAAAAAGTCTCCTTTATGGTGGGAGGGCAGCGGATATCATCACGGCTGCCCTGGTATCGCGGCATGGAGGGAATGGAGCTTGAAACCGCCGGTTTAGTTGCCTATGTACAGCAATTGCTGAGCCGCAGCACCAGTTTGATTTCCCTCGATGCTCACTCAGGCTTTGGCTTGAGTGATCATATTTGGTTCCCCTACGCCCATACACGTACCGCCTTCGAAAATGCCAATTATATTTTTTATCTAAAACAATTATTTGAACAGAGTTATCCACATCATGGCCATTACCGGCTTGCGCCGCAGAGCCAGTTCTATCGCACCCATGGGGATATTTGGGATTACCTCTATCGCCAGCATCAAGTGGCCGATCCCCATGCACAGGTACCGTTTCTGCCTTTGACATTAGAGATGGGGTCCTGGGCTTGGATAAAGAAAAACCCAAGGCAAATATTTAATTTTGCAGGTTTTTTTAATCCGCAGAAAACACATCGTCACCACAGAATTTTACGCAGGCACACAGTGCTGATGCAATTTATGATGGAAGCGGCCTACGCCCAATCGTTAGAACAGTTAACGCCTGAACGTTTGGCTGAACTCACTGAGTGCGCGCGGCAGTATTGGTATCGGGAGCCACAGTCATGACAACTTGGGTGTTACTGCGGGGATTAATGCGTGATCAACGCCACTGGCATGGCTTCGATCAACGACTGCGACATAAAGGATTGCGAGTACTGACCCCAGATTTGCCGGGTAATGGGACGTTATCCAATAAGGCCAGTCCGCTGAAGATTGCCGATTATGCCCATGCCGTGTGGTTGCAATTGGATGAGCAGGTGCAGGAAGGCGAGACTATTTATCTTCTCGGCTTGTCTATGGGCGGTATGTTGGCGCTGGAAATGGCGCACCAGCGGCCTTGGCAGATAAGGCATGTTTTTGTATTAAACAGCAGTGCGGCGAATTTATCGCCTTGGTATCAAAGACTTAATCCACTGAATGCATTGAAGGCGTTTTGCTTGCGGGCTCGGGGTAAAGCCTTACATCCCATCGAGTCGACGATAGTGCGTTTAACCAGTTTTCGCCATCGGCGAGATTGCGATTTAATTGCCGAATGGAGTGAATTTCGCCGCGAATCCTCGCCAACTATCCGTAATGCCTGGCGGCAACTGTGGGCGGCTTTTCAATATCAGTGTCCATTGACCGTGGAAGTACCAATAAGTGTGCTCTGCGGTGACCGTGATGCGTTGGTGAGCATGGCATCGAGTAAAGCTTTAGCGCAGCACTTTCACACTGATTTGATAGTATTAGCGTATTGCGGCCATGATGCGGCCATTGATGCCCCTGCAAAACTGGCACATTACCTGTTAGCGATTGCGACGCCGACTAAGCCGCAAACTGAGGTTCAAGAGGATGATGAACCTGCCCATGCTCAATATGTCCATACTCAATATAGTTGCAATGATTTACTGGAGGAGGAAATGGCCTTCATTGAGGCGATATTTTCAGAATGGGATGAAAAAGCGCTATCCATTCTCCACAGTAAATCATCGACAGTAAATCATCAGCAATGAACAGCGCTAAGACGGATAACTCACTGCCTATTAGGCTTTAGCCACGACGGTTTGACCTATCGGTGTTAGGCTGAGTAACGCCAATTTAAGATGCTGTATTCCAAAGGGAATACCGATAATAGTCACAAAACAGGCTAAGGCATGGGCCAGGTGGCCTATGGCTAACCAGATCCCAAACAGCAAAAACCAAATGATATTTCCCACCATGCCTAGGGCACCTGTGCCTAAATCGTCACGTCCGGTCAAGTGGCGACGGTTGATTTGTTCTTGGCCAAATGGCCAGAAGGTCATTTCGCCGATAACAAAGCAGGCGCGGCCAAAGGGAATACCAATAATGCTGATAAAACACAGGATACCTGCGAGCCACCAAGCGAGTCCCATCACAAATCCACCGAGCACAAACCAAGCGATGTTGAATATTAAGCGTAATACTGCCATTGAAAACTCCTTAGGTTACTTTTTTAGCCTTTATCGTTAGCTGTAATGAATGCCGTTAGCTTTGATAAACTGAATATATGTCAATGACTAAGCGAGAAACGTGCCAATTATTTTGTTTTCAAAAATCAATGCCTTACATCCACCTGTTTAAGCTTTATTTGTGATTTTCACTAATTCTTCGCTAAATTGCTAATTTCTTAAGAGCAGAAGATCAAAGGTGGCGTTAAACTAGCCATTCCATCCAATGGCTTAAAAGCCAGAGTATTTAATCGTTTGAGTAGCCTGATGTTTGCAAATTCCCCCGTCGATATTTTTGCCTTTGCTGGTCGAGAAATATTTCTAAAACGTGATGATTTATTGCATCCAGCGTTTAGCGGCAATAAAGCACGTAAATTCGGCTACTTTTTAGATCATGAGTTTGCCGGCATCACCAAGGTGATAGGCCATGGCTCACCCTTAGCGAACTCTTTGTATTCCCTATCAACATTGGCCAAGATGAAAGGCTGGCAGTGTGATTTTTATGTTGACCATATTGCCAGTCAGATTGTTAAGCATCCCACGGGGAATTACGCTGCGGCATTGGCAAATGGCGCCAATATTATCGACTTAAGTGAGTTAATGGCGCAAAAGCTGGCGTTTACTCAGTCGCAGGATGAACCTCAGGTTTTATCTGACCTTAATGTTAGTTGTGACCCTGCTTTGCAAACGGGTGGTGCGCGACTGAGTTGCCAAGAGTATATCGAGACTCAAGTACTCGCGAATGAGCCGACGGCGCTTTTTATCCCAGAGGGTGGGCGTTGTTCCTACGCTGAATACGGGGTAAATGTATTGGCGCAAGAAATAGTGCAATTTGCGCAGGCGAATGATTTAGTCGATTTAACAGTATTTTTACCGTCGGGGACGGGGACGACGGCGTTATTTTTAAATCAGTACTTTATTCGTCAGCAAACGGCGTTTCGCGTCGTGACTTGCGCCGTGGTGGGCGGCGATGATTATTTACGTTTACAATTCTCTATGCTTAATCCAAATACTCTCGAGCATCCACATATCGTGAATGTCGGCAAAAAATATCACTTTGGTAAACTCTACCCTGAATTCTATGCCATGTGGCAGCGGGTTTGTGCCTCAGGAGTTCAGTTTGAATTAATCTACGATCCCTTAGGTTTTATTGTGCTTGAGGATTACTTACAGCGTAGTGAATTAGGTCATGTGATGTATTTGCATCAAGGCGGATTATTGGGGAATGAGACTATGTTGCCGCGTTATCAGCGTAAATTTGGCTAAAGTAGCTAAGCCCACGGTGCAGGATATTTACTTAGTGACGCTAAGACATAATGTGTTTGAAGCTGTGTCATGCCTAAGTTAAGCTTATGATATTGAATGATGGGGAATACTCATGACTGAAGCGGAATATCTTGCCAATTACGATCCTAAGGCTTTCAAGGCTCAGCTACTGACAGTGGATGCCGTATTGTTTACCTACCATGATCAGCAGCTTAAAGTACTCTTAGTGCAACGTTCAAACCATCCTTTTTTAGGTTTGTGGGGATTACCCGGAGGCTTTATAGATGAAAATTGCGATCAATCCTTAGAACAAACCGTATTACGTAAACTGCATGAGAAAACCGCGGTAGTGCCACCTTATATTGAGCAGCTATGCACTGTGGGTAATAGTGGCCGTGATATAAGAGGCTGGTCCGTGACTGTGTGTTACACCGCCTTGATGAGTTATCAAGCCTGCCAAATCCAAATTGATTCAGTGAGTGATGTTAAGTGGTGGCCGTTAGAGGATGTGTTACAGATGCCATTAGCGTTTGATCATCTGCAGTTAATTGAGCAAGCGCGGGAACGCTTAACACAGAAAGCCTTATATTCTTTAGTGCCAGGCTTTGCACTGTCTGAACCTTTTACCTTGCCAGAACTGCAGCATGTACATGAAGTTTTACTGGGTAAGCCTATCCAAGGTAAATCTTTTCGTCGGCGGGTTGAACAGGCCGATTTATTGATCGATACCGGATTGAAGCGCACTGAACGGGGGCGTCCTGCGAATTTATACCGCTTGAAACCCGATACCGCATCGTACCGATTCTTAAGAAATTTAGAATGTTGATCAAAGTCGTTGCAGATTGAAACGCGTTTTCATGGGGCTAATGACAACTGCTTATGTTTTAGGTTTTGATATTACTCAACAGCTTTTTTCCTATTCAGTTACCTAAATTGCACATAGTGTCTAAAAGACACTATATGCAATTTAGGTATATCAATGGCTTTTATTTCGTCATAAATAGTCTAAAAATCAACTTTACATAATAATGTCTTTAAGACACTATTGGTTCTGTAGACAACAAGGGCGCCGTTAATTGCGGTAATCTTGCCATAGACAGGAGGTTAGTATGTCTCAACGTATTCAAGCATCTAAAAGCATTCAAGCGTATCAAGGCACTGTTAACGCTCAACAACTGCAAGCCGATTTTTATCAGTTACCCGCAGCTAGTGATGAGGCTCATTACCGTTTATTTCAATTTGGCGCGGGGGAGAATCATGTTCAACTGCTGGTTCCTCCAGCGAAACGCGTCACACTTTTCTTCGGCTATCGTGGCGATCATTCCATCATGCAGCTCTTGTTGTTAACTGATGCATTACGCCGCAGCGGTGCAGAGCAAATCGATCTGTTACTTCCTTATATGCCGGGCGCCCGCCAAGATAGAGTGTGTAATGTGGGCGAGGCCTTATCGGTAAAAGTCTATGCCAGCCTGATTAATCAGCAGCAATATACTTCAGTCAGCATTTTTGACCCGCACAGCGATGTCACCGCCGCATTGTTAGACCGAGTGCAAGTTATTGACAACCATAGCTTTGTCGCCGCGATTGCAGCTCAATTATCGGGTGAGCTAGTGTTAGTCTCGCCCGATGCAGGGGCGAATAAGAAAGTATTCGGCTTAGCGAAAGCGTTACAGGGAATGCCGGTGATCAGGGCAGATAAACATCGCGATGTGGTCAATGGTCATATTATCGCTACTGAAGTGTTCTGTGATGATTTATCGGGTAAAACCTGCTTAATCGTCGATGACATTTGTGCTGGTGGCAGAACCTTTATCGAACTTGCCATCAAGTTAAAGCAAAAGGGGGCCCAAAGCGTCATTTTGATCGTGTCACATTATGAAGATAAGGCCAGCGAATCGGCTCTGCGCGAGGTGGGCATAGACAGATTATTTTGTACCGATAGTTTAGGTGTCCCTGCACATATTTCGAGCGAGTTCTGTGATTGTCATGCTGTTTTGAGTTATATGAATAATTAAGGAAAATATTATGTACTTGAATCCCGTTACCGCCATTGATGGCTACAAAGTCGACCACCGTCGTCAGTATCCCGATAATACTCAAGTGATTTTTAGTAACTTGACCGCCCGTAAATCCCGTCGTGGTTATACAGACCAAATGGTGTTTTTTGGCTTGCAGTATTTTATCAAGCATTTCTTGATCGACAGTTGGAACCGTGATTTCTTTCAACAACCTAAAGATCAGGTCATTCGCAAATTCTCCCGCCGTATCAATAACTATCTCGGGCCAAATAATGTGGGTACTCAGCATATTGAGGAGTTGCATGGCTTAGGTTATTTACCAATAAAAATCATGGCCTTACCTGAAGGCTCAGTGTATCCACTAAAAGTGCCTTGCTTGGTTTTGTACAATACCGATGAGCGATTCTTTTGGTTAACCAATTACCTCGAAACCATCCTTTCTGCGAATGTGTGGGGCATGTGTACTAGCGCCACTACCGCGCTGCAATACCGCAAAATATTTGAGACTTACGCGCTAGAAACCGATGGTGACATCGCATTTGTTGATTGGCAGGGCCATGATTTTAGTTTCCGCGGCATGTATGGTGCAGAGGCTGCGGTAATGAGCGGCGCCGCCCATTTACTCAGTTTTACGGGTACAGATACCATTCCCGCGATTGATTTTCTTGAGCAATATTACCGTGCCGATAGTGATCATGAACTTGTCGGTGGCAGTGTGGCCGCAACGGAGCACAGTGTGATGTGTGCGGGTGGTATGGAGAATGAATTAGAGACGTTCCGCCGTCTGATTGAAGATATTTATCCTAGCGGCATTGTCAGTATCGTTTCTGATTCTTGGGATTTTTGGCAGGTGATGACAGAGTTCACCGTTGCCTTAAAAGACCGTATTTTTGCGCGTGAGGGCAAAGTGGTGTTTAGGCCTGATACGGGTTGTCCGGTGAAGATCATTTGTGGCGATCCACAAGCAGCTGTGGGGAGCCCTGAGTATAAAGGCGCTATCGAGTGTTTGTGGGATGTCTTTGGGGGCAGCACAACTGCCAAAGGTTACAAATTACTCGATAGCCATGTCGGACTGATTTATGGCGATTCAATCACCATTGAGCGGGCTGAAGCCATTTGTGCCGGCTTAAAGGCCAAAGGTTTTGCGTCAACCAATATTGTGTTTGGGATTGGCAGTTTTACCTATCAACA
Source organism: Shewanella sp. SP2S2-6 (assembly GCF_031931965.1). Taxonomy (NCBI): domain Bacteria; kingdom Pseudomonadati; phylum Pseudomonadota; class Gammaproteobacteria; order Alteromonadales; family Shewanellaceae; genus Shewanella; species Shewanella sp. SP2S2-6. Next base: position 28,399 of record NZ_JAUOEQ010000010.1, read on the forward strand.
CGTGACCCGAGATACCGACGGTTACGCGGTGAAAGCGACCTTTGCGAAAGTTGATGGTAAAGACAGAGAAATATTTAAAGATCCTAAAACCGATGACGGTACTAAAAAATCGGCTAAGGGACTGGTTGCGGTGTTTAAAGATGAGCAAGGGCAATTTTATCTTAAAGATCAAGCGAGCTGGCAAGATGTTAACAATTGCGAGTTTGTCCCCGTATTTGCCGATGGTGAACTCTTAACTGAATATTCTTTGGCAGATATTCGCGCAAGGTTGGCAGAGTCCAGACGTTGAGCCTATAGAATTGTAATTTTTAACGGCTATAGACAATAGCTAAGATAAAACTGGCAATGTGATTTCTATCAGGATCATATTGTCAGTTCAGTTCAGTTCAGTTCAGTTATGAATTGATGTTCAGTCGTATAAGTAAAGCGCCCCATAAATAGTTAAATGCAAATACAAGCGATTAAGGCAGCAACTGGTTTCGCTTAAGGATTTTATAGGTACGTTGGCCTATCTTTTCGAGGTTTTTTAAATCTTTTAGGCTAGGTATCGCATCTGAATATTGCCAATAGCTGATTTCTGCATCGAGCATTTCAAGCATTTTTTTCGAACAACCTAAACATTGTCCCTGGCACAATTGTGCTTCTTCTAAGTTGAGTGGAATAGTCGCTTTGATCTGGTTTATCAAGCTTTGCATGGCGATTTGGGTATTGGGTTTTGTCATAGAAGAGGTACGTAACAGTATTCATGGGAATGAATATTAGCGGATGCTGCAGTGGAAGTAGGTGATCTAAGCTGGATTTGACTCATTTGGTTCGGCAGGTATCTGCGTGAGAGAGATACAGCCTGAACCAAATGTGTTCGTCATCATGACGTAAAAAAGGATAGCGTGTTCGTGACATTCGGCTATCAGTTTACTTAAGTGCTCGGTACTGCGAAGAGAATGGAAACCGATTAAATACACTTGAGCAAACGGGGTATAACAGTACTTATTTCTAACTTATCGTCTAATTTATTTTTTGACTTATTTGTTTGCGGACAATAACCATTTCATAAAGCTGATGGCTTCTGTACGCTTTGAAAAAGTCTGTCTGTTTTTACCTTGACGATCGGTAAAAGCAATTGAGGTTTTATTTACTGAGATTGAATCTACAGGAAAGTTCACTGTAATTTCATGTCCATTAATTTTGTATGACATATGCCACACTCCTTTTTTGTTAATTCACCCATAGGTGAGATAGTTGTAACTATAAAATATCCTTAGCAATTTGCGAAAGATTCGTTCTATTGAGAATCGAGGTTACCCCATCTTTGATTCATTAATCAAGAGATGCTTAATCGATAAATAATACATGTTGTCGATTATGCCAATGGACTAACTTGATTCTGCCAGTTGACCATAGCTTAATGACAATACTATGACAGTGTGGAGAACAGTAAGTTCACAGACATAAGCACATGATTTTAGTGGTATCGAATGCTTGAGCTTATAGGGTTTTGCTTGTAGTAGGCTTTCTTTATGAGGACCGAACTCTGATTGCTTATGATCAGGCTGGTTTAAAAAGGTAAACAACAAGGTGTATCTCAAAACGACGTGCAGTATATCAATAAAAACAGCTTATGCAAGTTTAATTTTTATTCAATGTAATGATTTGTTGATTAATGTTGGGTTGACGTGAATTGTTTCTGGCTATTTATTTGATTTAAAGAATAAAGCTCGGTATGAATTATGTTCTTATCTTGTATTTAGCGGCAATGCAGTGTGCCCATATTGCGGCTTTTTAGGCAAATAGGATGAGGTAACGTCTAGCAAACTGAATTAAAAATTCTAGAAAACTGAATAAAAACTCTCGCAAAATAGAACAAAAATCCCACTGAAATAGGTTATTTCAATGGGATTAATGGCTTATTTCGTAACTGATAATTTAGCAACTGAAAATTCAGTAACTGAAAATTTAGCAACTGATTCATCTAAACAAATTGAATAAATTAAGTCACGCTATAGCGCAGGCAGTAGGCTTAATAAATCAGTTCACCTATGGGGTTAAGCAGCTTGCTTAGGCCTTTGGTAAAATGCAGTGGCGCATCTAACACTGTGTAGCATAAACAACCGTCAACGGTTTTTGGTGAGTGGTGATGTTGGCTATTGAGCACAATAAAATCACCTGGCACATAGTCACCATTAAGATCCGAAAACTCTCCAGCCAGTAATAGTGTTAGTTCATAACCTTTGTGAGTATGTTGCGGGATTTCACCTTGGGCATCTATGTGCAATAAGCTCGCGCGGGTGTTCATTTCATCAACATCAAAACGCATGCGACTGACTTTGCCTAGGATTTGCCAAGGACGAGCCAAATGCTGGCGAAATACCGATGGCACTGTGTAATGCTGTTGTTTAACGTGAATATTTAGAGGAGCGTTACTAGGCACATCCGTTGCCGCAGGCTGAGCCATGATTTGCGCCAGCATAGCGTTAATATCCATCACTGGTACATTAGTGGCTTGAGTGTTTTCAGCAATATGTGCTGTGTGAATCGTCGCTTTATCAGTATGCTTTACAGCATGAGCATCATCTGGATTTAAAGCCAAATTGGCGGCTTGCTCTGTTAATAGGGCAAGTTGCTCACGACACGTCTCACATAACGCGCAATGCGCTGCTACCGCGATGGCCATAGACAAAGGTAAGTCCCCATTCGCATGGCTCACGAGTAATTCTTGTTGGGGATGATGCTTAATCATTGTGTGTCTCCAAGAAACTTTTCAACTTTTCTAGCCCGAGTCTTAATCGTGACTTTATGGTCCCTATAGGCACCTTGAGGGCATCGGCTAACTCTTGTTGAGTGAGTTCTTGCATGTAAATACCTTGCACGACTTGTCGTTGCGCGAGGGGAAGGGCATCAAGATGTTGGAGGAGTTTCGCCGTCAATTTATGATCAGTGAGTGTGTCTTGAGCCATGGTTGCATCGCACAATGGCCAAATATCATCGCCAAAGGTATCTTCTTTATTATGTTGTACTCGTCTCAGCATATCGAAACACTGATTACGCATTATGGTAAACACCCAAGTTGTCACTGAGCCTTTTTCAGCATTGTACAGGTGGGCCTTAGTCCACACGCTGGTCATAGTTTCTTGAACTAAATCCATGGCTAAGCCTTGTTGATTCAGTCTTTGCAAACCAAAAGCGCGGATCTTGGGCATAAAATGCTGGAATAAGTGCCCAAAGGCTGCTCTATCGCGCTTATCTGCTACTTGAAGCATGAACGTGATTAAAGCATCTGCTTGAGGCTCGCAGGTTTTAACAGCGGGAATGTCGTTATCCATAGCCGAATGAGTCAGAGACGTGATAGGGCCATGATACCGATTTTGCCTGCTTTGTGATTGAATATTTTCCATTATTTTCGCTCTTATCACAGTCGTTAGTCCTGATGTTGACATCAGTAACGACAACATTGAGAGGCTTGATTCGTTTCTGAGCCCAGTTTTACTGTCAAACTATCAATCAATACGGACTGGCTTAAATAAAGGATCATTCACAGGGCTATTTTATCACGGCTCGCAATAGGTCTCGGGTCATAATATGATCTAAGGCATTAATGCAGGTGTACTTTTCGGAGGCTTGCACGGGTAATATTTCTAGCCAGCGTTGGCAGACCCAAGCAATATCTTCGAACTGTTCCGCTTGGTAGTGCTTGAGATGTTGCGGATATTCCTTGAGGATATTTTGTAACATTTGGCTCAAGTAACGCTCATCGGTCGCAATACGTGTCGCAGGCCAATTGTCGATAAAGCTAACATCGCCGCGCTTTAATCCATCGTCTTCGACACGGATTTCATTGAGTTTAAAGCGCTGCGCACCTTGAATACTGATCCCTAAAAAGCCATCGGGTAGGGTTTCAAAATCAATAATATGCACTAAGGTGCCTATGGGCTGAATAGTTTTACCATCCTCTTCGAGCATACATAAGCCAAATCCTTCGCCTGACTTTAACGATTCGGCGACTAAACGCTTATATCTAGGTTCGAATACCCGCAGTTGTGTGTAACCTTCGGGCAATAAACAAATGGGTAGTGGGAAAAGAGGTAATTTCATCGTGGCCTCTGGTGAACTTATGTTCCTATCATTACGTACCATAGTGGCAGTTCGATCAGTAAAATTATTCAACAATAGTTTACCCATATTTAGAGGATGGCATGAAATTAAATCCATTTGAGAAAAAGCTCGTTCAGCATCCAATACGTTTTTGGCTACAAAATCATATCGAAGCGCCTTTACTGACTTCTATGATGCCTAAACCTATGGCCCGCTGCGAGCGTGCATTAGAAATCGGCTGTGGGTTTGGTAATGGTATTCAGTTGATCCGCGGGCATTTTGGCGCAGGACATATCACGGCCGTGGATATCGACCCCGAAATGGTTGCAGCGGCACAGTTCCGTTGGCAAGCTCGGCCGCAGGGCTTAAAAGGGCTGAGTTTCTCGGTTGCCGATGCTTCTAGTCTTCCCTTTGCCGATGGCGAGTTTGATATGGTGTTTGATTTTGCCGTATTCCACCATATTCCAGATTGGCAGGCGGCCATTAAGGACGTTGCAAGGGTACTGAAACCAAACGGTTACTTTGTTATTGAGGATTTATATCGCGCTGCGATTTGTAATCCATTAAGCCGACGCCTATTCGAGCATCCACAGCAAAATCGGTTTAATCACCGCGAGTTGTTACTTGTGCTGCGTCAATCGGGGTTTGAGATAATCTGCGACAGAAATGCCTTGGATCTTGCGGGCATGGTGCTTGCACAGAAAGCGCAGCGTTAGGCGACAGTGTCGCTGACCTAAAATTGAATATGCGTTTTGAATGGGTTGAATATTCGTACTTTTGCGAGAGTGGTTGTAATTTTTAGATAAAATAGACTCACGGCATGGTTCTTCATAGGAGTTTACCGCTATAATTTGAGCTAATCCGTCGCATGTGAGGAAAGGATTTTCCTCAAGAGTAGAGAAGCAGCATTATGGCAAACGTACTTGCAACCGTAGATCAGCGTACCAAACTCGTGGGTGAGAACCGCCTCGAGTTGTTGCTCTTTAGTATTAATTCCACGCAGTTATTTGCCATCAACGTCTTTAAAGTTAAAGAAGTGGTCAAGCTTCCTCCCCTTAATGCTATGCCTGGGAGTCATCCTCATATTTATGGTGTTGCTAATATTCGCGGCATTTCTATCCCTGTGATTGATTTACGTTCGGCGATTGGGTTTAAACCTTTACCGCCGGATGATGATGCCAATATGATCATCACAGAGTATAACCGCAGCGTGCAGGGCTTCTTAGTCGGCAAGGTTGAGCACATTATCAACATGACATGGAGCGATATCATGCCGCCGCCGAAAACGGCAGGGCGCAATAATTATTTGACGGCAATTACCCGCATCGAGCACCAAGGCAAATCGCAACTAGTGTCGATTATCGATGTAGAGAAAGTGCTAGCTGAGATTATTCACTACGATATTAGGCTTTCTGAAGGTGTGCTCGATGAAACCTTAGTCCATGAAATGCCAGGCAGAAAAATCTTGATTGTGGACGATTCATCGACCGCAAGGCGTCAGGTGCGTGAGACTTTAAGCCAACTAGGCATAGAAATTATTGAAGCTTCTGATGGCTTGCAGGCATTGAATTTATTACAAAAATGGCGCGATGAAGGCAAGCAAGTGTCTAAAGAATTACTGATGATGATTACCGATGCCGAAATGCCCGAGATGGACGGCTACAAACTGACCTCTGAAGTCCGCGGTGATAAAGCTATGTCAGATCTATATATTACCTTGAATACTTCACTGAGCGGCAGCTTTAACCATGCCATGGTTGAAAAGGTGGGCTGTGATAAGTTTATTTCTAAGTTCCAGCCGGATCTGCTGGTGGAAGTGGTACAAGAAAGATTAAGACAAGTGATTAATCACTAAGCAGTTTGAGATACGAACTATCGGTGATTGACCTTGTGTTGGTCATCGGTAGGCTCAGCGCTTTTAATAATTGCTTTTAAATGTGGCCTGTTTATATCAGACTTTTAATATCAGCCCTTCAATTGCAACCTTTCCATCGCTTCTGTGCAAATCCTACCAAATTACCTTTTTATTTAACGCTCGATTACGAGGCGAATTCGGCTTCTATATCTTGTAATACTTGGCGTTTCATTTCTTTGGCGGCGGCAATATGGATGCGGGCGAGTCGTAGGGCGTAGTTGAATCTTGCTCGGCCGACGAGGCGCACCAGTTCGGCAAAAAACTGAGGATCTAAGGTGAATTGCGTCGAGTAGTACTGGATTGCAGCATTGACTGAGTTAAAGGTCACGCCATCAAATTCGAAACCTGCGTTATAACCTTGGTCGTCAATTTCTTCGCCTTCTAATACCAGTGGCCAGCCGGGTGCGTTGATACGGTCGCGGGCAATCTGGTACATCATCCAAGCACTTTTCTTAAAGCCTTCAAACACTTTGCAGGAAAATTCAGACTCGGCAAGTTCTTCTTCGGTCCAATTAATCCCAATCGCGAGGTGTTTTGCATAAATGCGCATCAGTGCATCTTTGACGGCCATACGACAATCCCAAATTGAACTCAGGGTATGTTGTTTGGCTAATCGTAAGCATTCGCTGCAGGCGGGGACGGCTAATGAAGGATGTGGCGTATGTGTGTGGGCAATATATTCGAAGTGTTGATTGCTCGGTTCGCCGCAAAACCAACAGGTATGACGTTGGTCGAAGGGAATATCGATAAGCGGGATAGCAGACATCAAGGGATGAGCACCTCAGTCCTTGATGTCATTAATGGCACATTGAAGGGATTAAACTTCTTCAACATCAACCAAATCTTTTGCTAAAACAATAGGATCAAGTTCGAGGCAATCTTCATCAGTCTGCCAATCCACACCGATCAACACACCATCGTCGTTGAGATCCGACACCCAATATTCCAGAAATTCTTCTAATGAAATAGCAACGGGTTGGTAGTCGTGCCATTCGTCGCTGCAATGGGATTTTGCAGTGGCTTCACTTGACCACAATGGCATCACATCTGTGTCTTCAAATTCTGAAGAGTCACAAACGACCCAGCCTTCGCCAGTTTCATCCATTAGACCCCAAAGCGTCTGATGTTGTTTTACATTTTTGATAAAGCCAGCCAAAGCCGCATTGATTTCAGTCATGATAGGTCTCTTTGATGTGTGCTGTTAACTTATCCATTATACGGTAACATGCTGCGATACCAAGGGATTCTTTGTTAAGATTTTTCTTGTGTTGGATAACTGAGCAATAAGCCGATGCCACAAGGTATTTATGGCGATAAGGATTGTGTTACGTGTCGCTATGGGTCAGGATTATTGGCAATGATAAGCCTTGATGCAGTGTGCTTTACTGTTCAAGTGTGGCTCAGATAGAGGCTTTCCGTGGGGGAGAAACATGTCTTCTATACCATTGGCCGTTAAAGGTTTTTTTGTAGTAGAACCTTTAACTCGTTATGCCAAGGTGAATATCTCTCTAGGGCAATGCCTTCTCGAAGAAGGAAGATTGCCGTTTTTAGCCACAGCAGTGTGATTACTGTGTCATTGTTGTGAAATCAAATATTGGAGTTGTTGATTTGATTAAAATTAAAGGGTTAACTTATCTGTTTGCGAGTATTGCCGCCTGTGTCAGCTTGAGTGCCTGTTCAAGCGTGCCAGCGGCGAGTGCCAGTTCCAACACTAGCGCAACTGCTAACGCAGTCAGTAGCAACGCCAGTGGCATAGCTGCTGAAGCCAATCAAATGTCTGATATTAATGCTAGCGTACAAGTAAATGCTGAGGCATTTCCGAGTTGTCTGGCTGGGCTACAAGCGCGGGCACGCTCTAAAGGGCTGTCAGAGGCGACCATTAACTCGACCATTGCAAATTTGAAATTTGTGCCGCGGGTGATTGAGCTTGATCAGCAACAACCCGAATTCAGCCAGACCTTCGATAATTATTTCAGTAAGCGCGCTACTGAATGGCGCGTTAATGAAGGCCGTCGCTTACTGAAAAAACACAGCGTTTTACTCAATCAACTAGCTAAAGAATATGGCGTGCCGCCACAATATATCTTGTCTTTTTGGGGGCTTGAAACCAACTATGGTTCCTATAAAGGCAAGATGTCGGTATTGAATTCGCTCGCGACTTTGGCCTGTGAGCCACGCCGTAGCAATTATTTCACCATAGAACTGATACAAGCCTTAAAGCTGAAAGAAAAGTATCAGTTCGATGATGACACTATGGTGGGATCATGGGCTGGCGCCATGGGACACACGCAATTTATGCCGTCGGCCTATGCCAAATATGCCGTCGACGGTGACGGCGATGGTAAAGCCGATTTATGGAATAGTACCACTGACGCGCTGACGTCCGCCGCGAACTTTTTACAGCACTTAGGCTGGCAGCGAAATGAACGCTGGGGCCGTGAAGTCTTATTGCCAAAGGATTTTAGTTACAGCCATTTAGGTGCAAAGCAGCCCTTGGCGTTATCGGAATGGGCCGCCCTTAATGTCACGCAAGCGAATGGCCAACCTTTGCCCGCCGTGGATATTCAAGCCGCGCTGTATTTGCCAGCAGGGCATACTGGGCCTGCCTTTTTAGGCTATGAGAACTTCAATGTGATCATGCGTTGGAATCGCTCTGAGTATTATGCCATCACAGTTGGGCATCTTGCCGATCGCATTAATGGGGGGTTACCTTTGACAGTGAGCCCGCCAGAACAGCCACGCTTAAGTCGTGAGCAAGTTAAGCAATTGCAAGCAAAACTGAATGAGGCCGGATTTGATGTTGGCAAGCCAGATGGTGTGTTAGGGCGTAACTCTGTGGCAGGATTGCAAGCCTTTCAACGGAGCAAACAGATGATTGCCGATGGCTTCCCAAGCCCAGAGGTGTTTACTGCTTTAGGACTATCACTGTAGCCACTGTCACTGTCGTTACTGCAGCCAAAGAGCGCTCGCCGCGGGTTTTGAGCGCTTTTAGGCCGGATAAAAAAGTGGAGTGAAAAGCTCAGTTTTGTTAAGCTCGGCCCACAATTGAAATCGAAGAAAATCAAAGGATATTCGATGAGCATTAAAGACGATATGGTTGTGCAGTTTAACTACACACTGCGTGACGAGAAAGGCGAAGTGATTGAGACGAACGAAGGTCGCGATCCGATTGCCTATTTACATGGTCATGACAACATGATGCCTGGTGTAGAAAACGCGATCAATGGTAAAGCCATCGGTGAAAAATTCACTGTGACTTTACCTGCTGCCGAAACATACGGTGAGCGCGTAGCGGATGCTGATGCGCACCAACGTGTGTCGGTTAAGCACTTATTGGGCGCGACTGCGTGGAAACCGGGTATGACTGCTGTGGTCAATACTGACCAAGGTCAACGCCAAGTGACTATCGTTAAAGTGGGTAAGTTTATGGCGACTGTGGATGTCAACCATCCATTAGCGGGCCGCGAACTGACATTTGATATCGAAGTCGTTGGTGCCCGTGACGCGAGTGATGAAGAAATCGCCCACGGCCATGCCCATGGCGCTGGTGGTCATCACCACTAATTTTCAGGCTTCGAACTTGGCTTTTATCTGACTCAATGTGAGATGAATATAAGTTCAGTATGAGTTGAATGAATCGAGGCAGAAGATTGAATAGCAAAAGCCCAAACCTAGGTTTGGGCTTTTTGTTTTTATGGCGCTAACGGCTAACGGCTAATGGCTAATGGCTAATGGCTAATGGCTAATGGCTATGTTCATGCTCGAGTGGTTTGTCGGCAAACATCATATCTAGGCTTGCTTGGGTTTGTGGATGATAGCCGCTGCGAGCCTTAAGATAGACGCTCTTGGCCCAATCGTATTGATTTGTGCTTGCAAGCTTTTGGTATAACGGCACGATTAAGCGCATGCGGCCAATATGGGTTAAGTGTTGTTTTAATGCGGGTAGTACCGCGTAATAGCCGTTGTCTAGGGCGAGCGAATACCATGCAAAAGCAATTTCACTGTTGCCTGTGCCCGTAAAATGGAACGCCTTATCCAGCTCGGCAAGCTTGGTTTGGTCTAGATTGACTCTTGGCATTTCGTTGATAAACCTTAACCACTGGTGCACTGTCCAAGTGTTGGTTTTCAACTCGCTTGCGCTAAGTTTACCGTCGAGCCAAGTTTGGCTTTGGGCATCGACATCATCGAAGGCGTGGGAGTTGGGCTGCACCAAAAATGATGGCAAACCTTGCCCTTCAATCCAAGTGTCCACTTCAGCCACACTGACCACATTGGGGTATTTGTTTAATAGATTCAAAGATAAATACTCACGGAACTGCGCCGTGGTAATGCTTTGAAATGCAAAATGATTGAAGTAGTTTTTTACAAAGGCATCGAAGCGCTCGCGGCCAAATTTTTGCTCTAAAAAGAGTAAAAACAACTGGCCTTTCACATAAGGGACACCGCTGAAGGCCTCGTCGGGTGAGCGCTTTCCAAGATCCACATGCAACACTGAATCGCTAGGCGTGAGTTCTGCAAGCTCGGCAAGCAGCTCTGAATAGCCGATGATTTGCTCCATCAGCGCTCGGTCGCGGCCGTAGAGATCTTCCATAATGCGATTCTCTACATAGGTCGTAAAACCTTCATTAAGCCAGAGATCGCGCCAAGTGGCGTTGGTCACCAAGTTACCCGACCACGAGTGGGCAAGTTCATGGGCAATTAGACTCACTAAACTTTTATCACCCGCGATCACTGTTGGCGTAATAAACGAAAGCCGTGGATTTTCCATCCCGCCGAAGGGGAAGCTTGGCGGTAAAATAAGCAAGTCATAACGTCCCCAACGGTAATCGCCGTAACGTTTAGCGGCGATTTTGATCATCTCCGGCGTGTCGGCAAATTCCTTGCTGGCTTTGTCGAGGATTTCTGGCTCAGCCCAAATGCCCGAGATGTTATCTAAAGGGGCGAACTTTAAATGCCCGGCTGCGATGGCGATTAAGTAAGCTGGGATCGCCTGCGGCATAGTGAATTGGGTCTGCGTGCTCGACAGGGTTTTACGATCGGCACTCATGACCACAGTAATGGCTTTATCGGTAGTAATCGTTGCGCTATAGGTTTGGCGCACGGCTGGGGTATCTTGCAGTGGGATCCAGCTGCGAGCATGAATCGCCTGACTCTGACTGAACATAAAAGGTAACTGTTTACCTTGGGTTTGCTCAGGAGTTAACCATTGAATACCGGATGGATTATTCGACGTGTGATAATTGATTTTAACTTTTTGGGTAGCTTCATCGGCAAGTTTGATGGTTAGCGCCGCACCTTTTACAGCGTCCGCTTTGGCTAAGGTGAAGGGCACGCTTTGCCATTTCCCATTTGAATTCAAAGCACTCACGTTGTTAATCGTTAGATCTCGAGTATCTAAGATGAGTTCTTTCCCCGCCTTATGCCAAGCCAAATCAAGGGTGGCTTCGCCGGATAAGTGGCTTTGTTTAAAATCGATGGCAAGGGCTAGTTCAACATGACTCACGCTGACGTCAGTGTAATTGGCATAGGTCAGTGCATCTAGGTTCTGCTGCGTCTGTGCTTGTACAACAGTGGCACTAGGTTCAGCGGCTAACGTATTTGGAGCGCTATTGGCATAGGTGCTAGCAAGGAGTTGCAGCGCAAACAAAAGGGCGCTGCTTAGGACGGTACGTCGAAGTGAAAGCATTATTTAACAGCCTAATGATGAAGTATTTTTGCTCGAGTTTTGGGCGATAAGTGCACCAATTTGCTTGGTGTTCTATCGACCCATTCTATTTAGGGCAAAAGTTTACCTGATAATCCACTGGATTTGTGATCTCACTGTTAGCTCAAATGTAATCAAACTTTAATGGCTCGTCTGTTGGGAAGGAAATGCCATCGGTAAAAGACCACAAGTTTGCTATGATGGCGGCGTTTTCACATAGGGCGGTTATCAAAATGGTGTTAGATTTTTCGCAGGGTAAGTTAATCGTCACTGAGTTCGAAGTTCAAGTGCGGCTCAATGTTGCCAGTATCGTGCTGCAAGCGAGTGCGGAGGATATCGGTTTGCGACGTCAGCCACCTATGTTAATCGCCGATGGTGGCGGTGTACGTTGGAGCTTAGTATTGGACTCAAATACCCAGTTGCGTGCGATTCAAGATGTACTGGGCATGGATGCGGAATAAAGCACGCCTGCACAGCATGTCTAACTTACAGATTTATCATCACTTTTTAGTTGATGAGTGTTTAATATCGAATTAGGGATTTTTTAGTATGTCAGTTTCTCTTGAGCGTATTGTCGTTGAGCCTAAGACACCAGCTACAGCCGTGGTTATTTGGTTACATGGATTAGGGGATTCGGGTGCCGGATTTGCCCCTGTTGTGCCTGCATTAGGTTTGCCTGCCGATCATGCTATCCGGTTTATTTTCCCCCATGCACCAGAACAAGCCGTGACCATTAATGGCGGCTACGTCATGCGCGCTTGGTACGATATTAAAAGCATGGATTTGCACGACAGAGCCGATATGCAAGGCGTGCTTGAGTCGGAGAAAAGGGTTGCTGCACTAATTAACGAACAAATCGCGGCGGGTATTGCGAGCGAGCGTATCGTATTAGCAGGATTCAGTCAGGGCGGAGTCATGAGTTTATTCTCTGGACTGCGTTTCCCCGAGCAACTTGCAGGGATTATGGCACTGTCTTGCTATTTACCGACGGGCGATGTATTACCCGCTGAATTAAGCGCAGCGAATCGTAATACACCCATATTACAGCAACATGGTCTACAGGATGATGTAGTGCCATTATCCGCTGGAACATTAGCCAAAGAAGCTTTAATTACGGGCGGTTATAATATTGTGTGGCAGACTTATCCTATGCCGCATTCAGTGATCCCTGCGCAGTTAAAAGAGATTTCTAAGTGGTTATTACAGCGATTTGAAATGTAGACAAGTCTAATTGCTGATAAAAACAGCATGCGGTAAATTGAAAATTGCCCATGCTTGTTTTTTTATGGGAACAATCACTGTTTTCTGTAATGTTTTCTAAGTCATTTATACTGAACGATTTAAATTAATTTATTTCATTTTTATTTTTAATTCTCTAAATATATAGAAATCAGTCATTCAGCTTATTTTTTATATGAAACAAATCTGTCTTATAACGCCCGCGAATTCCCCTATAAATGTCAAGTTTTTAATAAAAATGACACAATTTATCTTTATTCTTTGTTATTATTCGTGACGCTGAACTTGATGGAGTTCACGGCAATCTTTCTATGATAAAATAATTAAAATCAAGGGGTTGATGTAATGAGACATATGCTTATTAAAGGACTAGTTGCAACTGCTGTTGTCGCTGCGCTTGCGGGTTGTAATAATAGTGATGACGATAAAGTCCCAACAACGTGTGCTGAAGCGGGAAGCGCTTGCACAACATTTACCGTTTTACACACCAATGACAACCATGGCCGTTTCTGGGAAAACAGTGACGGCGAATATGGTATGGCTGCGCGTAAAACCTTAATTGACAGCATTCGTGCAGAAGTCAGTAAGAATGGTGGTCAAACATTATTGCTGTCTGGTGGCGACATTAATACTGGCGTGCCAGAATCGGATCTACAAGATGCGATCCCAGATTTCACGGGTATGAATAAAATTGGTTACGACGCTATGGCTGTTGGTAACCATGAGTTTGATAATCCATTATCCGTTGTTGATATGCAGCGCCGCCTTGCGGAATTCCCTATGTTAGCGGCGAATATTTACCATAAAGATGCAGATGGCAATCTAGGGGAACGTTACTTTGATGCCTATAAGGTATTCGACATAAACGGTCTGAAAGTGGCTGTAATAGGTTTAACGACCGAAGATACGGCTAAGATTGGTAATCCAGAATTCATCAGTGGCCTGGAGTTCACCGATCCAAAGACTGAAGTCGCTAAAGTGATTAAAGAAATTAAAGACGCCAAAGCGGCCGATATTATTTTCGCTACCACGCACATGGGTCACTATGCTGACGGCCATAACGGTAGTAACGCCCCTGGTGACGTGGCTATGGCTCGCGCACTGAAAGAAGGCGATCTGCAAGTGGTTATTGGTGGTCATTCACAAAACCCAGTGTGTATGGAACCAGGTACTGACAACAAAGCCTACGCTGACTTTAAACCAGGCGATGAATGTGCTCCAGATAAACAGAATGGCACTTGGATCATGCAAGCCCATGAATGGGGTAAATATGTTGGTCGTGCAGATTTTGAATACTTTAACGGTGAGCTTCATTTAGCAAGCTATAAACTTGTGCCAGTGAATATGCGTAAACTGGATGACGCGGGCAAGAAGACTGCTGATTTAGCGGGCACTAAGATTGAGCCTGACGCTGAGTTAAAAGAGCTGCTGTCTTACTACCAAGAGAAAGGTCAAGCTAAGTTAGACGAAGTCATAGCGACTACGGATGCTCTGTTAGATGGCGAGCGTGCAAACGTTCGTAATAAGCAAACTAACTTAGGCCGTATGTTAGCGATGGCGCAAAGTGATAAAGTCAAAGCCGATTTTGGCGTGATGAACTCCGGCGGTGTACGTGCCTCTATTCAACCTGGCAATATCACTTACCGTGACGTGCTGACTGTTCAGCCATTCGGTAACATGGTGACTCTGAACGAAATGACAGGTACTGAAGTTGCGGCTTATTTAGGCGCGGTAGGTAGTATTCAAATTGGTTCAGGTGGTTATGCACAAATCACGGGCGTGAAAATGACCATTGACTGTGTAGCTAAGACTGCCAATATCAGTGTCATCAATGGTGAGAACTTCAGCCCAACAGGAACTTATAAGTTCACTGTACCTAGCTTTAACGCTGCAGGTGGTGACGGTTATCCTAAGCTAGAAAGCCCAATCCAAACGGGTTTTGTTGATGCTGATTTACTCTATTCTTTCTTGAAAGAGAAACAAGCGATTAAAGCTGCTGACTACAGTCCGATAGGCGATATTGTTTATGAAAACTCAAACAGTGTTGAAGGTTGTCAACTTTAAGTAATCGAAAACTACTTAGTGTTTAAATAAAAATGCCACTCAATAGAGTGGCATTTTTTATATTTTATGAATTATAAAATAATGCTCAATAATTATTGGTGATACATTTAGATTTATTTGTATCATTAAAATGTATATCACTGCATTCGTTTACGATTGAATTAATTTGTATCAAGCAATTTTTTTAATGCCTTTGATTGGTATTAACTTCTTAATGGTATGATGTATATCAACTTTTTAATTGCTGTTGACGATATTTCATACATCAGATTGTGTATCAATTTGTTTTATTGTGGAATAAATTTGTTTTAATAGTTGACTTGAATGTAGCGTATTAACATTATCTCTACAGCGAAATAGAGTTCGCTGATTAAATATAAAAATAAAAGCATAGGGTTTTATTTACCTCAAGGAGAGATTAATGCGCTATTTAAGTTTGACGGCCAAAGCCGTTCGTACTAGTTTAATTACTGCGGCGACAAGCAGTGTGGTTTTTTCGGGATTAGGTTTTTCTGCAATGATAAATGCAGCAGAAGAAAATACCAAAGTTGAACGCATTGAAGTGACGGGTTCTCGTATTAAACAAGTTGATATGGAAACCGTTTCACCCGTGACTGTCATCAATGCTGCAGATATTGCTATGACAGGTGAAAAAACCGTTGCTGACGTATTAAATAACTCTGCGATAAACAGCTTTGGTTCTTGGCGTGGTATTTCAGGTTATGGCTCTGGTGCAAGCTCAACCAGTAATGTCAATTTACGCGGTTTAGGATCGTCTGCGACCTTAGTGTTATTAGATGGACGCCGTATGCCAGGGACGAGTTCGAGCTCTGGCTCAGTGGCAGATACATCTTCTATCCCTATGGCTATCGTGGAACGTATTGAAATCCTGCGGGATGGCGCTTCAGCAGTCTATGGTTCCGATGCGGTTGCGGGCGTGATAAACATTATCACTAAGAAAGAGTTTGAAGGTTTTCAGCTTGATTACAGTACAGAGCAACCAAGCGTAGAAGGGGGGGATGCTAACCGTCTATCGCTTGCAACTGGCTTTAATACCGATAAAGGCAATATCACTCTCACCTATGAATATTATGATACAAAAGCGGTAATGGACCGTGATATTTGGCGAATGGATGATTCAAGTTATAACGCCTATAGCGGATATAGCTCAGTACCAAATGGTAAATATGGACCAGGCAATGGTAGCTGGTATAGTAATTCAGATATATGTGAAAAAACGGAAAATACCATAGACTCAGGTGATGGTCGTTGTTTATATAATCATGGTAATGTCACTAAGTTATTTGGCGATCAAACCCGTAATTCGCTGTTATCTAATTTCTCCTATGAGATTTCAGAAAATATAAAATTTCGAGGCCGAGCTTCTGCTTCATTAGCTGAAACTGAAACTCGTTATGCCGGTACGCCAGTATCAACTAATACCCCTGTGATGAGTGCCGATAATAAGTACAACCCCGTTGGCGAAGAATTAGTTATTTCTATGCGAGGCGCACAACTTGGTGAGCGAGATACATTAACTGAAACCAACAATTTTGATATTCTTGGTGGCTTTGTTGGCACAATAGATTCCGGTAATGGTATCGACTGGGAATTAAATGCCCAGCATGCGACCTCAACAACAAACAGTTTTAACTACAATTTACTGAATGACAATATTATTCAGCAAGAAATAGATTCAGAGCAATATGATATTTTCAATACCTCTGGCATGAGTTATGAGCAGTGGGACCAACAGATGACAGATCTGTATCGCAAAGCTGCACATACTGGGGTTTATCAGGGTAAATTTGAAAGTACTCAATTGGATGGTCTTGCTTCGACCTTACTACTCGATGACGGTGATTTTTCGGTCGCTATGGTCGGCGGTCTTGAATATGAAATGATCAAGTTTAAGCAAACCAGTGATCCAGAATCAGCGGCGGGTATTATCTCCGGCGGTTCGGGTGGTGATGATGTGGACGCCACGCGTGACCGTAGCGCCGCTTATTTGGAACTCCAAGTTGGCTTACCTGCCAACGTTGAGTTCTCTGCCGCAGTACGTTATGAGCGCTATGAGCAGGAAGGAACCCTCACAGGGCCTCAAGGTGAAGTGGTTAACTCATCGACCTTCGATGCCGTGGTGCCTAAGTTTGGTTTAAGCTGGCGCCCAGTGGATAGCTTGTTACTGCGTGCCAGTTACGGTGATTCGTTCCGTGCGCCAAATATGAGTGAAATGTTCTCGTCTCAATCCTTGAGTTTTGAGAAGGCGGTGGATTCCCTATGGTGTAATGAACCCGGTAACGTGGATGCCATATATTGCGCCACCAATAATCAGCATAAAACTTGGTTTGGTGGTAACCCAAACTTAGAGGCTGAAGAGGGTAACTCGTTAACCTTTGGTGGTGTTTGGAATGTCACTGATGCATGGAACTTGGAGTTATCTTATTACTCAATCACCTACGACAATAAAATCGAGTCGATCGATGTAGATGATATTCTGCGTGATGAAATCAAGAATGGATCGTCTCCCTATGTGACCCGTGGTCCAGATGGCAAGATTGAGTATATTGAGGCGGGAATACGTAATTTAGCCACAGTTGAGACCTCTGGTATCGATTTTGTAACGGCTTATAACTTAGAAACTGGCTTTGGTGATTTCAATTTCAAACTGGATTTGACTCACGTGCTTGATTTTAAGAAGCAGGATAATGCCGAATCAGAGATGATCGACTACGCAGGAACGACGGACTCACCCGATTGGCGTGGCAACTTTGCGACAAGTTGGAAATACGATGATTTCTCTGCCGCATGGACAGTCGTCTATATTGGTAGTCAATCAGCAAGTTATTTCAACGAGTTAGAAAAAACCGACCGTTATGTCGATTACGATAATTACTTTAAACACAATATCCAATTTGGTTATACCCATGCTTATAACGGCTCTATCACAGTAGGGGTGAATAATGTGTTTGATGCTGAAACACCAAACTATTATACCTACGCCGATTATCGCGATGTGAATGTGGGTTTATATGATGTGTTAGGTAGAACGTATTACCTGAGAATAAACCAGAAGTTTTAGGTTGTCCGCCCTCCCTGGATAACTCAAACCTCCGCTTGCGGAGGTTTTTTTGCTTATTTTTTCCTGCTTTTCAGGTTGCTTATCGGATATCGAATCAGTGCTATCAATGGGTGAGGCGCAGCTCGTGGCGGTGTTCGTGTTGATAATGTTCGGCGCAGGAGGCGCAGCGTTGTTCTGTGGGATCTTGGCTTAAGCGTTCGGTTTCGATTTCCGCTTCGCAGTCGGAGCAAAGGCCGTAGAGGCCTAAGTCGAGCTGACAAAAGGCGGCATCAAGTTTATTCAGCTGGCAAAATAGCGGGTGATCGGCCAGTGGCGTTTGCGCCAATGTATCAATTAATTCTGTCAGACTCAGGCTAGCATAATGCTCCCCTATGACTTCGAGGAACGGAGGGAGCGCGCCGAGTTCTTTCCTTAGATTAGCTTCAAGCTCTGACAATTCATGTCTGATATGGGTGGTGCTCACGTAAAATCGCCTATTTCATTTGACTCTAGGCGTCCAGTCTAATAGTTCCACTACCAACGACTATGATAAAGATCAAGTATCTGCCATATTTTAAATATTTTCGCCGTTAAAAATCGAAAAAGTACTTCATTCCTATCGCATTATGTGTGCTATCGCTAAGTCCCTTTCATGGCTCACATTGCCGCGCATTGAATCTCGATTTCTAACAGTTTTATGGTTGGCCGTCGTTCTGTGGTTGCTCACTCTTCTATGATTCGTTGCCTAAGTTTCGCTGCGCAGCTTCTAATACCGCGACGATTTCTTCCGTTGTTTTAAACACGCGTAGCTCCCTAAATAAAGTATCGGCTTCGGGATATTGACGATTGAGGTAGGTAAACCACTGTTTGATCCGGGCGGGATAATAGTCACTCTTGCGACCATTAAGCTCTCTTTGGGTATAACTGAGCATCAGCCCTAAGGTTTGCGCCCAAGTATAAGGGGTTGCACCTGTCTTGATGGTATCGGCCAAGTTCGGCAATGAAATCGCCCCGCGGCCGATCATAATACTGTCGCAGCCGGTGACTTCGATGCAACGCTTAGCATCATCGCTGTTCCAAATCTCGCCGTTGGCGATCACCGGGATAGGCAAACGTTTGCGTACTTCTGTGATGTATTCCCAGTAGGCGGGCGGTCTGTAGCCGTCGACTTTACTGCGCGCATGGATGGCAAGCTCAGTTGCGCCGGCTTCATACACAGCGATAGCATTTTCCATGAACAGTGACTTATCTTCGTAGCCCAAACGTATTTTGGCGGTCACGGCATGTTCTTTCGGCACCGCTTGACGCATGGCTTTGACAATATCGTGCACGCTCTCAGGATATTGCAGTAATACGGCGCCACCTTTGCTGCGGTTAACGATTTTTGCCGGACAGCCAAAGTTGGCATCGACACCGTGTGAGCCGAGTTCAATTGCCCGCAGGGCATTTTCACCCATACATTGGGGTTCTTGGCCGAGTAACTGCACTCGCACTGGCGTACCCGAAGGAGTATTGCCGTTGTTGAGTAGCTCAGGACACAGTTTGAGAAAGACTTTTTCAGGCAGCAGTTGGTCTACCACACGCACAAATTCGGTGACGAGCAAATCGTAGGGATTGATGGTCGATAGAATGTCACGCATTAAAGCGTCTACTACGCCTTCCATTGGAGCCAAAATCACACGCACTGCAGTAAACCTATATCTATTTGCAAAGGGCGAGCATTCTACCTTATCGGCCTTAAGTTACAAAGTGGCCGAGTGAATGCGGATGATTATGCGCTCCCATAAATAAAATCCACGCTAAACTGATTGTCCTAGCAGGATATTTTGACCATTTCTGTGATTTAGTGATATTTTTTGCAATAGAATTGAAACAGGGCAGGTCTTTTGCAGTAAGCCAGCTACTTATACTGTTGTTGGTCAACATTACTCAATAAACAAGAAGGGATTATTTATGAATTCAGTTAAAAAAACAGCAGTTGCAGTGGCCTTAGGTTCAGTCGTCATGAGTTCAGCTTTTGCTGTCAATGCCCAAACTAACCCGTTTGGTTTTGAAGCAATGGATGCGGGTTATCAAATTGTCGGCTCAGAAGGCAAATGTGGTGAAGCCAAATGCGGCGCGGATATGAAGAAAGCCGCTGCTGAAAAAGCCAAAGAAGGTAAATGTGGTGAAGCTAAGTGTGGCGCGGATATGAAGAAAGCGGCCGCAGATAAAGCCCATGAAGGCAAATGTGGCGAAGCGAAATGCGGCGCTGACATGAAAAAAGCCGCGGATAAGGCCCATGAAGGTAAGTGTGGTGAAGCGAAATGTGGCGCTGATATGAAGAAAACCGCAGAGAAAGTTGACGTTAAAGTCGAAGCCGTTAAAAAAGAAATGAAATAAATCTGACTGCACTGAGCCCGCTGTGATGGGGGTTATTGAGTCTAAAGAGGCCAGCCCGCGCTGGTCTCTTTTGTTTTATCCTAAAGCGATGACCAAGCGTTCGTGAGGTTCTATGAATAATCAAAAAAATGCGGTACAGGTAGGGCTGGGCTTACGGCGAGAAATGCTCAGTGAGTTTTGTGAATCGGTGCCTGAAGCGATTAATTTTTTTGAAGTGGCACCAGAAAACTGGATGACCTTAGGCGGTAAGTTTGGCCGTCAATTTCGTGAACTGACTGAGCAACATAGTTTCTATTGCCACGGTTTGAGCTTATCGATTGGTAGCCCTGAACCCTTAGATCTCACGTTTGTAAAAAACATCAAAACCTTTATGGATTTACACCAAATCCAAGTCTATTCCGAACACTTAAGTTATTGCTCAGGCCAAGGTCACTTATACGATCTCATGCCTATCCCTTTTACCGACGCAGCGGTAAAGCATGTGGCGGCGCGGGTGAAGCAGGTCGAAGATATTTTAGAGCGGCCACTCATTTTAGAAAATGTGTCATTTTATGCCGCCCCCGGCGCGCACATGAGCGAACTTGAATTCGTCAATGCCGTGCTGCAAGAAGCCGATTGTAAGCTGCTACTCGATGTGAACAACATCTATGTGAACTCGATAAATCATCAATACGATGCCGATACCTTTTTACAGGCCATGCCGACGGAGCGTATCGCTTATCTGCATATCGCTGGGCACTATAAGCAAGCTGAAGATTTACTCATCGACACCCATGGCGCCGCCATTAACGATCCCGTTTGGGCATTGTTGCAACGTTGCTATGCCTTACATGGGGTAAAGCCGACCTTGCTTGAGCGTGACTTTAATGTGCCGACAACCGCTGAATTGTTGCTCGAGCTAAATCAAATCTACGCTTATCAAGCGGCAGCGAACAGCTCTCACATTCAAAATAGCGCTCATGTTGTAAAGAGGATCGCCTAATGGATTTTAAGCAAGTGCAGCAATCCTTTATCGATTATATCCGCGATCCTTCTCGGCCATTGCCCGCGGATACTGATGTTCGGCACATGCAGGTTTACCGCGAGTTATTTTTCAATAATGTGCTGGGATTTGTGTCGAACGGCTTTCCCGTGCTGAAAAGTTTGTACTCTGAAGAAGAGTGGTTGGCATTAGTGCAAAGTTTTTTTAGCCAGCACGATTGCCAATCGCCAATTTTTATCGACATCGCGGGCGAGTTTTTAGATTTTTTACAGCAGCAATATCAACCCACGGCGAATGATCCTGTTTTTATGCTCGAATTAGCCCACTATGAATGGCTGGAGTTGGCCGTCGCGGTGGCACAGGGGAGTGGGGATGAATCTCAACTTAGCCCAGCGCAAATTTCGACGCAGGCCTTATGTTTATCGAAGACGGCGAGGGTGGCGCAGTATCATTTTGAGGTGCAGCACATTCGTCAGGATTATCGTCCGCAGCAACAACTCGATACGCCAGTGTTTTTTTGTCTCTATCAAGATGTTGATTGCGAAGTGTGTTTCTTACAGTTAAACCCCTTAAGTGCGCAGGTGCTGGCATTTCTTCAAGCTCAGGGCCAAGCGAGTTTTCAAGAGATACTTGATTGGTTAACAATCACTTACCCTCAAATGGCACCTCAGGTTATTGGGCAAGGTTGTAGCCAGTTACTCGAGCAATTAGCGGCCAAAGGGATAGTGCGCGGTCGTCAGTCTTAAGGTGGGGATTATTGCCGAAATAAATGCAATAACCCTACATCTAAAGGGTTTTTATTAATTTGACAAACCGCTACAATGTCGGCCGTTTTGTGATCTCAATCACTGTACGATTCCTGCGCACTTATACTTGCACATACTAGAGGAGCTGTAATGAGTAGTCAGCCGTTCAAAGACCCATTTAATTTTTTGTATTTTATTGGTTTTATTTTAGTTTTACTGTTGCCGACTCTGCCAGCAAGCCTGTCTTGGTTAAAGCACTTAGGTCTAATTTAAGCGAGCGTTAATCTCGAGCGCATAGACTATTGGCCACTCTTAGAGTGGCTTTTGTTTTTCTGATAAAGGGTAAGTAAATCGATGGTATTAAAGCGCGGATTATTTTTATTGTTAGGTTTAACCGCGTTAGCCTTAGGTTTACTCGGTATCGTGCTGCCCTTGCTGCCGACCGTGCCGTTTATCTTGCTTTCCGCTTTCTGCTTTGCCCGCTCCAGTGAACGTTTACACCATTGGTTGATGACTCACCCATGGTTTGCCGATGCCTTAACCCAGTGGCAAGAGCAGCGAGCAATGCGTAAGGGATTGAAACGCAAAGCTATGATAGTCAGCGCGCTGAGTTTTAGTGTCAGCATTATTGTGGTGCCCATCCTTTGGGTAAAAGGTTTGCTGCTCGTGATGGCACTCGTCTTACTCTGGTATCTCAAAGGGATCCCTGAAATAGCGGAATAGAGCGACACTGTGGATTCAATGTGTGGCAAATCGTTTTCGTCGCGTCATGGTTGAGGTGATTTAACACTGTGTCGACAGGGTTTGATCTGAGGCACAAATTGATAACCTTTCCATCACTTGTGCGTTGTGATTGTTGCAACTAAAACTAAAGCGGCATAAGCTTTGTCCGACTTTCGACAATGCGTCCACCCAGTGTGGACGTTTTGTTTTATACCGCCAACGCTAGGTTGGTGAATTGATTAAGTAACTTATTAAGTAAATATGATGGCTATGAATACAGAAACCTTATCCTTGATAAAGCAAAGCATTAAAACGATTCCTAATTATCCTAAGGAAGGGATTTTATTTCGAGATGTCACCAGTTTGCTTGAGAATGCAGCCGCCTATAAAGCGACCATCGACTTGTTAGTTGAACATTATCGTGGCCAAGGCTTTACCAAAATTGTGGGCACCGAAGCCCGTGGTTTCTTATTCGGTGCGCCGTTGGCTTTAGAATTGGGTGTGGGTTTTGTGCCTGTGCGTAAACCGGGTAAATTACCGCGTGCGACTATCAGCCAAAGCTATGAACTGGAATACGGTCACGATAGCCTAGAAATTCATACCGATGCGATTAATCCAAATGACAAAGTGCTAGTCGTTGACGATTTACTCGCGACTGGCGGTACTATTGAAGCGACCGTTAAACTCATTCGCCAACTGGGCGGTGAAGTTAAACATGCAGCCTTTGTGATCTCATTACCTGATTTAGGTGGTGAAGCACGTTTAACCGCTTTAGGGCTTGAGTTGGTTAAACTTTGTGAGTTTGAAGGCGAATAAATCTGCAGCTAAAGGCGCCTTGGGATAGTTTGATGGCATGTCAAATCATGACATGTTATCTTTCAAAGTTCTCGGGGCGCATGCTCCCGCTCTTGTATCACATACTCTGGGGAGTTCCATGTCATATCAGGTGTTAGCCAGAAAATGGCGCCCTGCCACATTTGATCAAATGGTTGGCCAAAGCCATGTTTTGCATGCCTTGACCAATGCGTTAAGCCAGCAGCGCTTACATCATGCTTACCTGTTTACGGGAACGCGCGGTGTCGGTAAAACCAGCTTGGCGCGACTCTTTGCCAAAGGCTTAAATTGCGAACAAGGCGTGACAGCGACTCCCTGTGGTGTTTGCGGCAGCTGCGTGGAAATCGCGCAAGGCCGTTTTGTCGATTTAATTGAAGTCGATGCCGCGTCCCGCACTAAGGTCGATGACACCCGTGAGCTGTTAGACAATGTGCAGTATCGTCCGACCCGTGGCCGTTTTAAGGTTTATCTCATCGACGAAGTGCATATGCTGTCGCGCAGCAGTTTTAACGCACTGCTCAAAACCTTAGAAGAACCCCCCGAACACGTTAAATTTCTTTTGGCGACAACTGATCCACAGAAACTGCCCGTGACTGTGTTATCCCGTTGTTTGCAATTCAATTTAAAAAGCCTGACCCAAGGCGAAATTGGCACTCAGCTCAATCATATCTTGACCCAAGAGCAGTTTCCCTTTGATGCTGAAGCCTTAAAGCTTCTTGCCAAAGCCGCCAATGGCAGTATGCGTGATGCCTTGAGTTTGACCGATCAAGCGATCGCCTTTGGTGGCGGCAATGTGATGCTCACTCAAGTGCAAACTATGCTGGGCAGTATTGATGAGCAGCATGTGGTTGCCTTGCTTAAAGCCTTAACCGATGCCGATATTGGCGTGTTAATGCACACCTGTGCCCAAGTGCTCGCGTACGGCGCAGATGCCCAAGAAGTGCTGCGCAGTTTGCTTGAGCTGTTACATCAAATTACCTTGACCCAATTTGTTCCCGCGGCCGCGCAGCAATCTTTGTATAGCGCGCAAATTCGCGCCTTTGCCGAGCAGCTGACGCCGGAGCAAGTGCAGCTTTATTATCAGATTTTATTAACGGGCCGCAAAGATTTACCCCATGCTCCAGACCCTAAATCGGGTCTTGAGATGGCGCTGTTACGCGCAGTCGCATTTGTGCCAGAAAAGCCGGTAAAGCGTTGGCAGCCAGATGCGGTCGCTGAGATCCGTTTACCCGAAGGGCAAACGCCCGTTGCGGCAACTGCTGCAGCGCAAGCTCCCCATGCAAATGAACAACAGTGTGCAGAAACTCATACTGCTGAAACACATACAGCTGAACCGCATACCACTCAAACAGTGCCTGCTGAAA
Source organism: Shewanella sp. SP2S2-6 (assembly GCF_031931965.1). Classification (NCBI taxonomy): domain Bacteria; kingdom Pseudomonadati; phylum Pseudomonadota; class Gammaproteobacteria; order Alteromonadales; family Shewanellaceae; genus Shewanella; species Shewanella sp. SP2S2-6. The sequence continues at coordinate 53,502 of NZ_JAUOEQ010000010.1, forward strand.
AAAAAACAGCATTAATTGAGCAAACTAGCGCTAACCAGCAAGTTGAAACCGCGCAAGCGGCCGCTGTTGACATGGCTGACGTGTCAATTGAGCCAGCAGATACTGTAGAGCAGGCGCTTGATGCTGAGCTCGAAGCGGATGCGGCATTAATCGCCGAACAGGCGGTGATTCTAAGTCAGGCGCAGAGTCAGGGATTTAACGCTGACAGCTTAAACGCTGACACAGTGAATGCTGAGGTAGAGCCTCAAACTCAAACAGTATCAACCGCTCAAGCGCCTTCTATACACATTTCTGAACCCGTTGCTGACATTGAAGCATCGGTTGCGAGTTTAGATGCTCAGAATAGTGAAGTTCCTGAATTAATCGGGGCAGCTGCCGAGTCGAGTATTGTTAATCCAGCTATGGCTGAAACGCTTGTTGATTCAACATCTGCTGATAACAACAGCGCAGCTGAGAACACACTGGATAACAATCTCACCGCTAACAACACGCTTGAGCAAAAAGGGCTTGATGGGCATAGTTCCTATGGAACTGAAGCAGCGCATTCATATCCAGCGATGGGAGATTATGCCCAAGAGTCAGCGCCGCTCGATTCCTATCAAGATGCTTATGTTGAATTTTCTTCTGGCTCTTACAATGATGACTTTCATCACAGCTTTGAAGCTCATGCGGTACCTGATGATGTTCAACACTCAGCTAATGTGCAACACTCGGATAGTGTTCAACATTCTGCTGATATTCAAAGCATAGGTATTCAAAGTGCAGTTGGCATGCAAGGTTCAGTTGATAGTCAGTCTGCAGCTATGGCTCAAGCGTCTCCTCAGACACCAATTTCAATTCCAACACCTGCTTCTGCATCCTTAGCCGATGATGATATTCTCTCGGCTGTGTTGGCGGCGCGAGATTCACTGTTATCGGATCTCGGCGCCTTAAGTGTTAAGGACGGTGATGAAAAAAAGTCGTCACTGGACTCAAAGTTAAAGACACCAAACAGTAAATCAAATGTAGCCACCTTACCTAAGTCGGCCAGTAAAAGTGATGTCAGTCAGACAAATGTGTCATTTTCTGCTGATCCTGCGGCTGATTTAGACCCCGATTTAGCGATAGATTTTGATGATGATTTTGACTTAGATCTTGAGCCAATTGCTTTGCATCAATCCGTATCTTCGATTGCAGACTCAGCTAGTTCTGTTTCTGTTGTTCCAGTCAAACCGGCAGCATATGATCGTCCGCCTTGGGAGGCTGAGCCAAAAGCAGAGTTAACGGTTGAGCTTATCGAAACGACTCAGGTTGAGTGCGGCAATAATGATATCGCTGTTGTTGCTGCTGATGTTATGGTGGCTCAAGGCTCAGAAATTAAGGTCGACTCAGCCAACGGTGACCAAGGATCTTTAGAGGCTAACAACACTGCTAATGATGCACTGAATCAGACGGCTAGTGCTGTTGAACGCACGCAGGAGACACACGTTGCGCTCAGTTCGACTCAACCTGTTAGTGGTCATCCATTAGATTTGCATTGGTACAAGTTGATGGCGAGCTTAGAGATCGGCGGACGAGTGCGGCAATTGGCGGTGAATTCCGTTTGCCAAACCCAGAGCGATCCTTTGCCACTGTTGCTTAAGCCAAACCAGAAGCATCTTGCGGCCGATGTGGCCATAGTGCAGCTCGAGCAAGCCTTAAGTGCTGCGCTCGGGAACCCAAGACGGGTACAAGTGGTCATAGGAATCGATGCGCAGCGGGAAACGCCTTTAGAGTTACGTAAACGTTTCCACCAAGAGTTGCTGCAACAGGCGCATCAATCACTGATCCATGATGACAATGTGCAATGGCTGATCCAACGTATGGGCGCCGAACTTGATGCCGACAGTTTAGTGTATCCACCTGAGTTGTTGAATTTACGCAGTCAGCAAATACAAGCTTTACCTGAGCTAACTGAGGCCGCGAGTTAACCACTATCGACAATCAACGAGTCCTAGGGGCAAAGTTTGGTCGTTAATTTGTTACGCCGTGGTTTAAATTTGAGCTTAAAGTACCTATTTATAGTGATGCTGCTGAGAAACTCGGCATCGAGATCATAAGTTTATTAACAAGATAACGGCATTGATTGCCAATCCCATTTATTTAAGTAAGATTAGCCGCGTTAATGCTTGCGACTAACCCTAATAGAAGAGAAAAGACTATGTTTGGAAAAGGCGGTATGGGCAATCTGATGAAACAGGCCCAGATGATGCAAGAAAAAATGGCCAAAGTGCAGGAAGAAATCGCCCGTATGGAAATGGTGGGTGAATCTGGTGCAGGTTTGGTGAAAGTCACCATGACTGGCGCGCACACAGTGCGTAAAGTTGAAATCGACCCAAGCCTGATGGAAGACGACAAAGAAATGCTGGAAGATTTGATTGCTGCGGCTTGTAATGACGCTGCCCGTCGAATCGAAGAAAACCAAAAAACTAAAATGGCCGAAGTCACTGGTGGTATGCAATTACCTCCAGGCATGAAAATGCCATTTTAATTGAGATAGCCGATGAAATTTAGTCCACTGTTAGATGAGTTAATTCAGTCCCTGCGTTGTTTACCTGGGGTTGGGCCTAAATCGGCGCAACGTATGGCGTTTCAGTTACTCGAGCGCGACAGAAAAGCAGGGCTTAAATTAGCCAGTGCGCTGTCCAGTGCGATGAGTGACGTCGGTCATTGCCAGTCTTGCCGAACCTACACTGAAGAAACCCTCTGTCCGATTTGTGCTAGCCATAAACGCGGCACGTCTTCCACCATTTGTGTGGTGGAAACGCCGGCCGATGTGTTAGCCATTGAGGCGGGTGGACATTTCACCGGTCGCTACTTTGTGCTTTTAGGTCATTTATCGCCACTCGATGGTGTTGGGCCAGAAGAGCTAGGTTTAGCGTTACTCGAGCGCCACTTGGCTTCGGGTGATGTTGCCGAGTTGATTTTAGCGACCAATCCGACGGTAGAAGGCGAGGCCACAGCGCATTTTATTGCTGATATGGCCAGACGCCATAAGGTGATGATCAGTCGCATCGCCCACGGCGTACCCGTTGGTGGAGAGCTTGAATACGTGGATAGCACGACGTTAGCCTTGTCATTTAATGGTCGTTTACCGCTTTGACAGAACACAGTGACTCAGTTTAGTTAGTGTAATGTGATTGATTATATTAGCTTAATTTTAATGCTGAACGGTTCGGCTCGACTTAAGTGTCGCGATATCCCATAAACCCGCCAAGAACTTATCTTGAGCGGGTTTTTTATTTGCTTAGTGTTTCAATCTAGATGTCGAGGCAGGATTGTCGAGGCTGTGTGGTAGGGCTGTGGAGATAGCGCCGTGGTTTTAAATGCTCATATCAACTGATACCTATCCATATAAAAACTAGGTTTATCAATAGTTTTTAAATTTCATACTTGTCTTATGCGAGCTTCATCCGTAAAGTCGGTTAGATAAGAAGCGGGCAGAGTTGCGATTTTCTATTGTGTTCGTTCATGTGCCTAAGCTAATTCGTGGATTTAGCTCTGTGTACGTTGAACCGGACAGGTATTTTTTATTAGAAAACCATAGAGGGGACTCATTGGAAAAGATTACGATTAGGCATGCAGAGAAGCGTGACGCCGCAGCCATTCAAGCCGTATATGCCTGCCCAAATGCCTATACTGGAACCTTACAACTCCCTTGGCCATCGACCGATAAATGGGAGTCACGCCTTGCGGCAACATCGAATAATATTCATCGCTATGTCGCAGAGATTGAAGGTGAAGTTGTCGGCGAGTTGGGTTTCGAGGTGTACGAGCAACCCCGTCGCAGGCATGCAGCCTCCTTTGGAATGGGGGTAAAGGATAGCTATCAAGGCCGCGGTGTTGGTAGCGCTTTGATTAACGCTATGCTTGAGCTTACCGATAAATGGATGAATATAAAACGAATTGAATTAACGGTTTATACCGACAATCATGCCGCCATTGGTCTGTATAAAAAGTTTGGTTTTGTGATTGAAGGTGAGTCGAAGGATTTTGCCTTTAGAAATGGTGAATTTGTCAGTGTGTACCATATGGCGCGGATAAAGTAGCATGCTGATCTCGGCGCTATTTTAACAGTTGCTTAAGACATTTACTTTAAGAACGGACTCTAAGTGCTCATTCCATTCCAAGTCCTAACTTTAAGTACTTACTATAAGATTTGACGCTAAGTGCTCAATCTAAGAACGTACTTCAAGCGCTCACTTCACAAACCGAGGTTAGTGAATAGCATTAAGCGCTCATTTTCAGAGCTCGCTTTAGGTGCAAAGTGCATGTATATCTCAAGTTTTAAGGATAAAAAATGGGACTCATTTTATTGCCGCTGCTGATACTTTGGTTGGGTGTCGGTATTTATTCCATTCGTATTGGCTATCAAGTCTTGGCTGGGACATCTCAATTAAGCTATACACTCAGTGTTGGTGCTATCGCTATGGTCGCATTACTGCTTTATCTCTATTTCGGTTTCGCTCAATTTAAGGGAAACAAGGAGCTATGGGCGTTTGAAATTCCGATGTTTTTTGCCGCGAATAAGCTCGCTTTTGGTGTCATGCTCCTTGGTTTATTACTGCACTGGTTTGGTCAAGGCATGCTCACTTCCGCTTATTTAAAACCTCTACCTTTTATCATGATTTTCACCGTTTCCTTTGGTGCTATGGCAGGAGTCATATTGTCCGATATTTTTATGGCGAAATTTGACATCCAAAAAACGCATTGATGTCAGCTGAATAATTTAAATATTAGTTTGGATACCGTTGCTGAAGTGATTTGAACCGACGACCTTCGCCCGTTGTTTATAAAAGAGTTGAGCCCGACGAGTTACCGGGTGCGCGAGTGATTATTTACGAAAGGTTTTACGAATTTTTAGATACAAAAAAACCAGCTTGTGCTGGTTAAATTGGTTGCGGGAGCCGGATTTGAACCGACGACCTTCGGGTTATGAGCCCGACGAGCTACCATGCTGCTCCATCCCGCGTCCGATTGTTGCTGTTAATCACTGTTTTAATTCTGTCATCTAAGAATTGGTTGCGGGAGCCGGATTTGAACCGACGACCTTCGGGTTATGAGCCCGACGAGCTACCATGCTGCTCCATCCCGCGTCCGATTGTTGCTGTTAATCACTGTTTTAATTCTGTCATTTAAGAATCGGTTGCAGTAGCCGGATTGCTAATGTTAAATCAGCGACTACCTTCGCCTGTTATTTATAAGGAGTTGAGCCCGATAGCTGTTTCTCGTTATAAACTCATATAGAAAGTGGTTGCGGGAGCCGGATTTGAACCGACGACCTTCGGGTTATGAGCCCGACGAGCTACCATGCTGCTCCATCCCGCGTCCGATATCTATCTGTTTTACTTTACTATTGTACTTTAAATTGGTTGCGGGAGCCGGATTTGAACCGACGACCTTCGGGTTATGAGCCCGACGAGCTACCATGCTGCTCCATCCCGCGTCCGATATCTATCTGTTTTACTTTACTATTGTGCTTTAAATTGGTTGCGGGAGCAGGATTTGAACCTACGACCTTCGGGTTATGAGCCCGACGAGCTACCATGCTGCTCCATCCCGCGTCCGTCTTCAAAGCGGGGCAGACTATAACGGCAGCGCCTTGGCATTGCAAGGACGAAGATCGAAAAAGGTGGTGAACGCTTAAATATAAAGCGGAGTGGGGGGCTTTCATACGATTTACGTATAAGTTGGGGATTTTTCGTCGATTATCTTAGGTCAAGACAGTGACTAAATGGGACTTGGGCTAATAACTGTTTATCTTTTATGTATTCGAGCAGGTATAATGTCGCTTTGATTTTGACTGTGTACTGATTATCCCATGCTTAATTTTTTTGCCGCCGCCCCTAAGGGCTTTGAATATAGCTTAGCCCAAGAGCTGACAGAATTTGGTGCGACTGAAGTAAAAGAGAGTGTTGCTGGTGTGTATTTCACGGCCTCCTTAGCTTTAGCGTATCGCATTACTTTATGGACACGCTTAGCCAGCCGCATTGTGTTGGTTATCTATAAAGGAAGCTGCGAGTCGGCAGAACAACTCTATAATGCAGCTTATTGTGTTGATTGGCCGGCACACTTTTCCAATAAAAGCACTTTTAGTATCGATTTCCATGGTACGGGTGGTTTTATCAATAATACCCAGTTTGGCGCCTTGAAGATTAAGGATGCGATTGTCGATCGTTTCCGCGACGATGATATTGAGCGTCCGAATGTGTCTCGCGTTGATGCTGAGTTTAAAGTCGATGCGCATTTCCGTAATGGCGTGATCACGATTGCGATGAACTTCTCTGGTCCATCGCTTCATCAACGTGGCTATCGTTCGACCACAGGTGAAGCGCCATTGAAGGAAAACTTAGCCGCCAATATGCTCGTACGCAGTGGATGGCAAGCGGCGCCTTCGACCTTGCTCGATCCTTTCTGTGGTAGCGGTACAGTGCTGATTGAAGCGGCGTTAATGGCGGCTGATATTGCCCCTGGTCTGCAACGTAGTCGTTTTGGTTTTGAACATTGGCGTCGCCATGATAAAGCCGTATGGCAAGAAATCGTTGAAGAAGCGAAAACGCGTGCCTCATTAGGCGTGAAACGTTGCGAGATTAAATTCTACGGTTCTGATATCGATTCGCGCTTAGTCGCGTTAGCGAAACGTAATGCCGAAAATGCCGGTGTACTGGAGTTAATCGAGTTTCAAGTTGCAGATGCTTTAACGATAGCGCCGCCTGCGGAAAGCGGCTATTTGATCACTAACCCACCTTATGGTGAGCGTTTAGGCAATGTGTCTGAGTTATTGCAGCTTTACTATCAGCTGGGCGACAAGTTTAAGAAAGAGTTTGGCGGCTGGAAAGTGGCCATGCTGTGTAGTGATATCGAACTGGTGTCATCGCTAAAGCTTAAAGCCGACAAACAGATGAAGATGTTCAACGGCGCGCTTGAATGTGCTTTTAACATCTACACCTTACATGCCAACAGTACTCGCCGTGATACGCCAGTGCTACCAGATGGCGTCGACATTGCCGATATCGCCCCTGCTTTTGCTAACCGCATTAAGAAGAATGCCAAGTTATTAGAGAAATGGGCGAAGAAAGAAGGCATCGACAGCTATCGTATTTACGATGCCGACATTCCTGAATATAACGTCGCAGTAGATAAGTATTTAGATTACGTGATTATTCAAGAGTATATGGCGCCAGCGACCATACCTGAAGCCGTGACTAAACGTCGTTTAAGCGATGTGTTATTAGCCCTGCCGTCGGCTATTGGCATCAACCCTAACAAGATGATCATGAAGACGCGTGAGCGTCAAAAGGGCACGAGTCAATATCAAAAGCTGGATGAGCGCAAGTTAGAGCTTATCACTACCGAATATGGCGCTAAGTTCAAGTTGAACTTAACCGGTTATTTGGATACAGGTTTGTTCCTCGATCACAGATTGACACGTCGTTTAGTCGGTCAAAAGTCTAAAGGTCGCCGCGTACTGAACTTGTTCTCTTACACAGGTTCAGCTTCTGTGCATGCAGCGCTTGGCGGTGCTAAGTCGGTGACGACGGTAGATATGTCAAATACCTATATCGCTTGGGCGAAGGACAACTTTGCGCTCAATGGATTGCAAGGTAAGCAGTATGAGTTTGTTCAATCTGACTGCATGCAGTGGATTAGGGATTGTAACGAACAGTACGATCTGATCTTTATCGATCCACCGACCTTCTCAAACTCTAAGCGCATGGAAGATTCGTTTGATGTGCAACGGGATCATGTGAACTTACTGGCATCCTTAGTAAAACTGCTCAGCCCAACGGGCGAGCTAGTGTTCTCTAACAATAAACGTAAGTTTAAGATGGACATAGAGACGCTGACAAAGATGAACATTAATGTGACGAACATTGATGACATGACTTTGCCTATGGACTACAAACGTAATCCACATATCCATAATACCTGGCTTATCACCCATGCCTGAGTTGACTCAAGCAGAGCGGGATAACAGGACTTATCTGCTATATCACACCGATGGCTGCCATCTGTGTGAACTGGCCGCGGCGTTACTGGCCGCGGCCGACATTGGCTATCGAGCCATAGATATATGTGACGATGAATACCTCGCGCAGCGTTATGGCGTGTCGATCCCAGTGCTTAAAACCTGGGATGATAGAGAATTACATTGGCCATTTAACGCAACGCAATTACAAGAGTTTACAGGAGCTTAGTTTGAGTCTGGTTCGTATCAATAGTGGCTCTTTAGCCTATGGTTACACTCCGTTGTTACAAAAAGCGGATTTTACTATTCAACGCGGCGAGCGCGTGTGTATTGTTGGCCGTAACGGTGCCGGCAAGTCGAGTTTATTAAAAGTGTTATCCGGCGATGTGCTGCTGGATGAAGGCGAATTCAACATTGCCGGTAATGTGAGTGTTAGTCGTTTACAGCAAGATCCGCCAAAAGCTGAGCAAGGCACGGTATATGCGTATATCGCGGCAGGATTAAAGGAAGTGGGTGAGGCGCTTGAGCGTTATCATCAACTGTCCCACGATGTCGCCCATGCCGATCCAGAACAAATGGATCGTATGTTAAATGAGATGCAGGGTCTGCAAGAAACCTTAGATCACTATAATGGTTGGCAGCTCGATTCTCGCATTCAACAAAACTGCGAGTTGTTAGGCCTCGATCCTGACAAATCCTTGAGCGAGTTATCCGGTGGTTGGCAGCGTAAAGTGGCGCTAGCCAGAGCACTGGTCAGCGAGCCAGATCTGTTGTTACTCGATGAACCGACCAACCATTTAGACATAGACACGATTGAATGGCTTGAAAAGTTTTTACTTGATTATCAAGGTGCTATCGTCTTTATCAGTCACGATAGGGGCTTTATTGCCCGTATGGCGACGCGGATTGTCGATTTAGACCGTGGTGTTGTGACCTCATGGCCGGGCAACTATCAAATGTATCTTGATGGTAAGCAAGAATGGTTACGCGTTGAAGCGGAAAAAAATGCCTTGTTTGACAAGCGTCTCGCCGATGAAGAAGTGTGGATCCGTCAAGGTGTTAAAGCCAGACGTACCCGTAACGAAGGCCGAGTGCGTGCACTTAAAGCGCTACGTGATGAGCGCAGTGAGCGTTTGAACCGTCAAGGCAACGCTAAGATGGCGGTATCGGATACCGAACGTTCTGGTAAGTTAGTGTTTGATGTTCAAGATCTTAACTTCAATTTACCCGATAAAAATCTGGTGAAAAACTTTAATACTACAGTGATCCGCGGTGACCGCATTGCGCTGATTGGCCCGAATGGCTGTGGTAAATCGACCTTGATCAAACTATTAATTGAAAAGCTACAACCGCAATCGGGCGAAATTAAAGTCGGCACGAAGCTCGAAATCGCTTATTTCGACCAATATCGCGAAGCCTTAGATCCTGAACAAACGGTTGAAGATAACGTCGGCGAAGGTAAAAAGACCATCACGATTAATGGCCAAGACCGCCACATATTAAGTTATTTGCAAGACTTTTTGTTCTCGCCTATGCGCGCCAGAACGCCAGTGAAAGCGCTGTCGGGTGGTGAGAAGAACCGTCTGTTGCTTGCCAAGCTATTAATTCGTCCAGCAAACTTAATCATACTCGACGAACCGACCAACGATCTTGATATTGAGACCCTAGAATTGTTAGAGTCGCTGCTAACTGAATATCAAGGTACGCTTTTATTGGTGAGCCATGATAGGGCATTTATCGATAATACCGTCACCAGTAGTTGGTGGTATGCGGGTAATGGCCAATGGAGCGAGTATGTTGGTGGCTATCAAGACGCAGTGAATCAGGGGGCAAAGTTTTATTCTGAGGAACCTAGTTCGCAAAAGGCGGTCGAAGCTCCAGCGGTTGAAACTAAAGCCGTTGAAGTTAAGGCTGCAGAACCTGCGAAAGCGGTAAAAAAACTGTCGTATAAGTTACAGCGTGAGTTAGAGTCGCTACCCACTGTGATGGAGCAATTAGAGGCCGATATTCTTGTATTGCAGACCACCATTGGACATTCAGACTTTTATAGTCAGGCGCAGGATAAAGTCAATCAGGTATTGAGCCAGTTGGCGGATAAAGAAAAGCAATTGGAAGTTTGCTTCGAGCGATGGGAAGAGCTTGAGTCACTGAAGTAAACCAATAATAAAAATGGGAATAGAATTAATGAAGTCAAAGTTGGATAAAGCCCTTTCCTTGGTTGCCCTAGGTGTCCTTGGTGTATTAAACAGTGCCCATGCTGCACCTGTCTATGAAATCGTTAATATCGATAATTTTGATCTGCAAGGTACCCTTGAAGGTACTCGTAGTGGTTATGCCTTAGGTGTGAATGGCAATGATGAATTAGTCGGTATTTCAAAGGGCAAGAAAAAACTCAGCAGTTCAGATGTTGAAGGTGGCGTTATTGATGTTGCCGATGGTATCGCGCCAGAAGAAACTATTACGTATTCGATAGATAAAGCCATCATTGCTAACAACTTTGCCTTTGTTGCTAAGGAAAATGACGAAACATCTAACCCTTGGTTACCTACCTTTGACAGCATTAATGGCACTAAACCGCCAAGTGATACGGCTGTGATTAATTCAGTTGATACCTTTTATTACGGTATTAATGATGCAGGTATCAAAGTGGGCAGCATGACTGCACCTGAAAAGAAAACAGAGAATACAGCAACTACTGATGTAACAGATGATTACTGGTATTACCGTGATTATGAGTTTCGCGGTGTCGCGAAATCCGGCCAAACAGAAATTTCTTTACCGCCGCCTTATACTAAATTTGTTAATGCTGACAATACTAAAACAGCTGAGTTAGGTGGATGGTCGGCGGCAACAGCCATTAATAACAATAATTTAGTAGCGGGTTATGTTAGTACCGATATCAGTAAATATGGTAGCGATCGTGTCAATTATTGTTTAGGTACAGATAATACTTTGCCGTTGGATGTTTGCGTACAACGCGAGCAATACCCAAATAGTACTGGTACACGTAATATTCAGTATCAGACTCGTGGCTATGTATGGCAAATCGACAACAATGTTGCTACAGGCACTGAGTTACCTTTAGGCCTAACGCCTGCGACTGACAATACCTTGACCTTTACCGCTCAAGCATTGGGTTTGAATGATAATGGTGTCGTAGTGGGTCGCTCACATGTTTATCGTGGTGGTGACACCAATAATTTGCGTCAAGATGCAGCTTATTGGGCTAAAGATACTGAAGGTAAATACCAATACCATTGGATCCCTATGGTCGATTCGATTTCTAGCTCTATTGCCTATGACATCAACGATAGTGGTATTCTTGTCGGTAGTTATCGCAGCTATATTCAAGGTTATTTGCGCGACAAGTTTTTCTATTTTGATACGAATCAAGCTGATGCAACAATAGTAACCCCGAATGATTTCGCCGCTTCTACAACGGATCTTTCGAGTAAACCGAAGAGTATCAACAATAAAGGCCAAGTTGTAGGTTATATTGAGACAACATACGATAAAGAAAAACCCCGTCCTAAAGCCGGTTTCCTGTATGAGAAATCAACTGGTGAGTTTAGCAATCTTAATAAGTTGTTGACCTGCGAATCTAAAGGCTATGAAAAAGCCAGCGATGGTAGCTGGGCACGTCATCAAGTCGAAGTTCAAGATGGCTCGGGTAAAGTGCTTCAATATAACGCCGATATTTTAGTTGTTGAAGGTACAAGTATTAATGAGAATGGTGCGATTGTTGGTACAGCTTTCATTCGTAAACCTTCTTATCAATTTGATGCTAATGGCAATGTAGTTATCGGTGAAAATGGAATGCCATTATTTGAACTTAATGGTAATGGTGATCCCGTTACAGCATATGTTCCGCGTATGGTCGTGTTAAAACCGGCCTCTAGCGGTGAAGCTTGTACTGTTGATGACAACACTGATACTGGCAATTACGAACGTCAAGGTGCAGCAACCCTAGCTTGGTTATTTGCCTTGCCATTAGTGTGGTTCCGTCGTCGAATTCGTTAAGTTTTAAGCTTCAATTCAGACTTAAAAAATCGAGGCAAAATGCCTCGATTTTTTTTAATCATGATCTCAATAGTTTAATAAATAGTCGATAAAATGGACGATTTTTTGATTGATCTTGGCGTCAAAAAGCACTATTCCTATGTGTGAAGCTTTTGCTTCTATTTTATGTAGAACAGAGGACGCTTGCATGAAAAGACAAAAACGAGATCGTTTAGACAGAGCTTTTTCAAAAGGATTCCAAGCTGGGGTTGGTGGACGCTCTAAGGAGCTCTGTCCATATGCAAATCTTGATTCGCGATCGCAGTGGTTAGGTGGTTGGCGTGAAGGTGTGGATGGCCGAGTTAATGGGCTATTTAATAAATAATTGAGTTTTACCTCACTAATTAAATAGCCCAGAATAAGTAAAGTAATGCAGCATATTGCCCTCAGATGAGGGCATTTTTATATCTGCAGTACTTATATCTTCAGTGTTTTGGAGTAAGGCGGATTAGAATGTAGAGGTATCGCTAAAGACACCGACTTTAAGATCGGTTGCACTGTAGATCTGACGGCCATCCACTTCAAGAATTGCATCGGCAATGCCCATTACCAGTTTACGGTGAATAGTACGCTTGATATTGAGCTTGTAAGTGACTTTCTTCGCGCCAGGTAATACTTGGCCAGTAAACTTCACTTCACCTACACCCAGTGCACGCCCTTTACCTTCAGCGCCTTCCCAGCCTAAATAGAAGCCAACGAGCTGCCACATGGCGTCTAGGCCTAAACAGCCTGGCATCACAGGATCGGTAATGAAGTGGCAGTCGAAAAACCATAAGTCTGGATTAATATCGAGTTCAGCGACAATTTCACCTTTGCCAAACTCACCGCCATTATCATTAATAGTGACGATTCTATCTATCATCAGCATGTTATCGACAGGTAGACGAGGTGAGTTTGGACCAAATAATTTCCCATGGCCACAGGCGATGAGTTCTTCTTTATTGAAACTGTTTGCTTTATTCATTGTTTTACTACTCCAGCAATAAGAGCCGCCAAGATTAGCGAACACGTGTAAGCTAAACAACTCCGATCAGCTAATTAGCGGCGAAAAAATCCCAATTTTGCGAGCAATCTTGTGATTAGACCGATTTCCTCCTCTCCATTACCTGCGAGCTTATCTAATCGTTCCTGTACGAGGCCGTATAATGAATCATGAGGGAAATCATTATCTTCATCGGCAACACCCGCGGGCATTTGCATTAATAGCTCTACAGCCTGATCCATATGCTCAATGGCATAGATATGAAACAGTCCTTTGCCTACAGCTGTAATCACTTTGGGATTAAGATTTAGCTGTAACACGTTCGACTTGGGCATAATAACGCCTTGTTCTCCGGTAAGTCCGCGTCGCTCACACAGATTAAAAAAGCCTTCAATCTTCTCATTGATACCGCCAATCGCTTGCACATTACCAAATTGATCCAATGCGCCGGTAATCGCCAGTGATTGAATAATGGGCTGCTCGGCAATCGCCGACATCAAACAACAGTACTCTGCGAGTGATGCACTATCGCCATCAATTTCTTGATAGGATTGCTCGAAAACGATATTGGCGTTCAGATGTAAAGGTGCGTCTCGTCCAAAGATACGGTATAAACAGGCTGAAAGGATCATCATGCCTTTGGCATGTATATTCCCGCCAAGTTCAGATTTTCTTTCAATATCGGCTACTTCACCATCACCGTAGTGAACCGATGCCGTGATCCGCGCAGGTTCACCATAGCTATAATCGATAGCATCAATCACAGTTAAGCCATTGATTTGGCCAACCATAGCACCCGAAGTTGGCAGATTTATGAAATTGTCATCGAAGCTTTGGCCTGAATATTCTTCCGAACTGTTATGCCGATAGTTGGCTTGGGTTAACGCGTGCTCAATACTGCTTGCATTGATGCTTGGTTTACCACGGTAGGCTTTTGCTTGCACCATGAGTTGGGCAAACTCGAGCATAGACAAACTGAGACGACGTTGATGTTCGGTTAACCGTGCACTATAACGAAAGAGTGGCGCTAAGCTGGATTGTTCAAGCGTGACATCCACGCTTTGGGCAACCGCTTGCAGCCATGTGACGTATTGTGACTCTTTATAACGCACCAAGTCGATTTCGCTGGCGAGTTCTGCTAGTAGTGTAAAGTGACGTTGAAATTGCCAATCCTCTGTTCTGACTTGGCTATAAATCATCCCAGCACCAACGAGGACAATCTTACAGTTCAGTGGAATAGGACTTAGGCTGCTGCTAATTTGATATTCTTTATGGGTAAGGATTTGCATCACTAATTCCCATAAACCTTCACGTTTCCACAGTGACTCGGCGCAAATGAATACATAATGGCATTGGGCTAGGGCGCCAGCTTTATACTGACTCGTTGTCCCAGTTTGCACCATACGGCCAACTAAATCAGCGCGGCGAATATTACCACTAAGGTAGCAATAGTGAGTGGTTTTCTCGGCAATACTTCCTTGATTTTCCAGTGGCTTATCGGACTGCCACTGAAATGTTACCGCCTTATCAATCGGACGTGTCGCCACTAAATACGCAGGGGATAGAGGTGCTAGGCTATCGATACAAGCTTTGATGATTAACAGGCGGTCAATACTCGGGAAATCGGCTAAATATAAGTGTTGATCGACAACCGCTTGGTGGAGTTTAAACGCATCCACAGTGCGCTCTTGCCCTAAGAGTAATGCGCTTAGATTAGCATCCGTTTCAGAAAGGGTTGGCAGGCTAAATTCAGGTGCGAGTGAAGACGTGGGTATCAAGAGTGAATTCATATAAGCATTTACCGTGAAAAGTTACAGTGATTTTACCATACCAAGACGACAAGTCTCTCACTGTATAGGTGTTTTTACGTCTGTTTGCCCGATTATTCGTTAAAACGGGTGATGTATTTGCCGTAAAAAACACCTGAGTGGATATAAGTTGAGCATTTGATTCGAGAATTAAAAATTGAGGTTTACAAGCTAGCGGTATGCTTATATTATTTTCGGCGTTCGGAGGGGTGGCAGAGTGGTTTAATGCACCGGTCTTGAAAACCGGCGTGGGTTTATAGCCCACCCAGGGTTCAAATCCCTGCTCCTCCGCCATATTTAGTCAAAATGCCGCTAAGCAATTAGCGGCATTTTGCATTTATACAGTTTGAACCCTTGGGTTCCTGATTTTAAGCGCAGCTCCTGCGCCATATTCACGAGAAAGGCCATCAGCAATGATGGCCTTTTTTGTTTGTATGATTTGAACCAAGGTTCCTCATTCTAAGCGCAGCTCCTGCGCCATATTCAGGAGATAGGCTATCAGCAATGATGGCCTTTTTTGTTTGTGCAATTTGAATCCCATGTTTTCATTCAAAGCTGCGTTACTGTGGCTGATTAGCGGCATTTTAGTCCGCTCTTTCTATTTATGGTCTACACTCATCTCTGTGGCCAAGTTTATGGTTTTTATGGTCTTTAAAATTTGCACTAGGATGGTGCGACGTATGATTCTCGACAGTCTTGGATCATACGGCCGAGCAATTCTCCCATCTGGGTGACTTATTTTAAGTAGAGAAAGCTATGTGGTTACCAACACGTATTTCGCAGCGGCTCACTATGGGCAGCATAGTACTGCTTTTACTGACCGGACTAGCCGTTTTTGGTGTGATGTCACTGAGGGGGCAACCTAGAGTAGTGGCGGCGAGTCAGGAGTTAATTGAGCAAACCGGTAGCAGTATCGTGAGGCAACTCGCACTTAAGCTTGCCAGCATTGAGGGTATTACTTTAAGCCTTGCACGCCTTGCAGAAGTGCTACCCCACGAGCAAGCTCTTTATCTTAATTCCTTACCCAATCTAATTGATAACAATGGCGATCTCACTATCGCTGGCGGCGGGATTTGGCCTGAGCCGGATAAATTTGTCGCTGGAAGCACCCGCCATAGTTTTTTCTGGGCCCGTGGTAGCGATAATTTGCTGGCTTATTCAGATGACTATAATGCGCAATCTGGCCCTGGCTATCACAATGATCCTTGGTATACAGGGGCACGCACAAGTTCTGTATCTCAGTGTTTATGGTCTGAAGCCTATCAGGATACCGTGACGAAAGTGGCTATGGTGACATGCAGTGTGCCATATCGTCTGACGTGGACATTTGCTGGGGTCGCAACAATAGATTTGAAACTTGATGATTTAGCAAAATTTCTAACAGAACATGGCAATGTAACTGACGGCTATGCTTTCGCTTTAGATAAAGCGGGTAATATCTTACATTTTCCTGAAGCGAATAAGTCCGACACTATGCTGCGCTTCACCGATCTCGTCGGGCAGTTACCTTGGCTTGCCCCCGTTGAAGCTGCGCTTAAACAAACCTCAATTAATAACGTAATTTCTGTGAGTTTAGATAAGGATGGAAGACTCAATCAGGCGAGCGAGGTAAGCCTTTTTGTGATGCCTGATACCGGATGGGTGATTGGTCTTGTGACGCCAAAGACCCGAGTCACAGGGCTTGCCCGTGAGCTGACCTTTGATATTTTGTTGTTTTTATTGCCCTTGCTCGCCATTTTACTTTATTTGGCTTGGTTGTCGGGTAAAAAACTGTTGGCGCAACTTGAGGAAACCACAGATCAAATTGCTTCCCTTGGGAGTGGTAATTTGGGCGCCAATGTCGAGCTGCAAATTCAGCGGGATGATGAAATTGGCGCTTTGCGTCGAGCTGTAAATACCTATGCGGGTACACTGAGGGCAATGCTCGATTTGATCACCCAAGAGGCGAAGAAAGTTCAGTTTGAGGCAACGCAATTAAGTGGTATTAGCCATAGGTTAGCCCAACGTGCAGAACAGCAGCGTCTTGAGAGTGCGCAACTCGCCGCGGCGATAACACAAATGTCATCAAGCGCGATGGAAGTGGCGAATAACACTAATGATTGTGCTGCAACGGCGCAATCCTCTTTAATTGTGGTGCGAGAAGGGCAAACCCGAGTGTCATCTAGCAATGCCTCGATTGAGGCATTAGCGAGGGAGATCGCCAATGCGACCAAGGTGATATCCCAGTTGGCTCAAGATAGCCAGAAAGTGGGCGCCGTATTGGATGTGATCAAGGCGATTTCAGAGCAAACTAATCTGTTAGCGTTAAATGCGGCAATAGAAGCGGCAAGGGCGGGGGATCAGGGTCGCGGCTTTGCGGTTGTTGCCGATGAAGTACGAACTCTTGCTGGTCGTACTCAAGATTCCGCTAATGAAATCAGTACCATGATTAATGCTTTGCAATCAGCATCTCG
Source organism: Shewanella sp. SP2S2-6 (assembly GCF_031931965.1). Taxonomy (NCBI): domain Bacteria; kingdom Pseudomonadati; phylum Pseudomonadota; class Gammaproteobacteria; order Alteromonadales; family Shewanellaceae; genus Shewanella; species Shewanella sp. SP2S2-6. The sequence goes on from NZ_JAUOEQ010000010.1 coordinate 70,791, forward strand.
GCTTGCGGTACAAGCGATGCAAACGGGCGAGTCCCGCACTGTCCACGCAGTTGCTGAGGCTGAGGGAGCGGCCAGTTCTCTATCGAGTACTGTACAAAGTTTCGATGATATTTCGCAGCGAGCCCAGCAAATTGCTTTAGCTGCTCAGCAACAAAGCCAAGTGACTCAGGAGATCAATGAGTTGGCGGTGAGGATTAATAGCATCAGTGAAGATAACTCACTTGATGCGACCGCACTCGATGCGTTAAGCCTTGAAATGCAGAAACTATCCGACCGTTTAATCAATATTAATCGAGCTTAAGCCTAATATCCTGATAAAAAGTTATGTAGTGGATCGCCTTGTTAGTGGCGCTTTAACTGACCGGAAATTCAAAGCATAAGTCGAATTATGCGATTTTTTAAGCAAATTGGATGTAGATTGACCATGTGGATTGCTATTTTAAATTAAGAGTTTACAGCGGAGTAGGAGATAGCTATTATCTCGCTCGTTCGGAGGGGTGGCAGAGTGGTTTAATGCACCGGTCTTGAAAACCGGCGTGGGTTTATAGCCCACCCAGGGTTCAAATCCCTGCTCCTCCGCCATATTTTACGAGAAAGGCCATCAGTAACGATGGCCTTTTTTGTTTGTGCAATTTGAACCAAGGTTCCTCATTCTAAGTTCAGCTCCTCCGCTATATTCACGAAACAGGCCATCAGTAATGATGGCCTTTTTTGTTCGTGCAATTTGAACCAAGGTTTCTCACTCTCAGCCACAAGTTTTCTGTTTTTGCTTTGAAACACGTTTTTTAATCAAAAATTGAATTTGAAATAACCAATTAACACGATTAAGTATAAATTTAAGTTTACAGTGGCAGTAGAGATCGCTATTATCTCGCTCGTTCGGAGGGGTGGCAGAGTGGTTTAATGCACCGGTCTTGAAAACCGGCGTGGGTTTATAGCCCACCCAGGGTTCAAATCCCTGCTCCTCCGCCATATTTAGTCAAAATGCCGCTAAGCAATTAGCGGCATTTTGCATTTATATCGTTTGAACCCTTGGGTTCCTGATTAGAAGCGAAGCTCCTCCGCTATATTCACAAAAAAGGCCATCAGTAATGATGGCCTTTTTTGTTTGTGCTGTACTACCGATCCAACAAGCATTTAAGCTGATAGCGCTTTGTGTATTGCTTCGTTTTTAAACGCTTTTTATTGGTATGCTATTCTGGAGTCCTTTCTTTAAATATCATCTAGTTAACAATGTTGAATTTATGCTTTGCGAAATGGGGTTGTTGGGCTAAATTAGCCTTATGAACTCGTTATCCGTTTGCTGTGTTGCTTTATTTAACGCACGGAACGAGCTGAAAATAGTAAAAGGTGGATAAAGTTGATTTCGATATATTTGGTTGACGATCATGAGCTTGTGAGAACTGGGATCCGCCGTATCTTAGAAGATGAACGTGGGATCAAAGTGGTGGGCGAAGCCCCTGATGGTGAGACTGCGGTGCAGTGGGCTCGCCAGAACGAAGCCGATGTGATCTTAATGGACATGAATATGCCTGGGATGGGCGGACTGGAAGCCACTCGAAAAATTCTGCGTTATCAACCCCATGCTAAAATTATTGTGTTGACTGTGCACACGGAAGATCCATTCCCGAGCAAGGTCATGCAGGCTGGCGCTTCGGGTTATTTGACGAAAGGGGCGACGCCGCCGGAAGTATTGCAGGCGATACGTCAGGTTTCTCGCGGCCAGCGTTATTTATCCCCTGAAATTGCCCAACAGATGGCGCTGAGTCAGTTTAATCCCGCTGATGAAAACCCGTTTAAGTCTTTGTCTGAACGTGAGTTACAGATCATGTTGATGATCACCAACGGCGAGAAGGTAAACGATATTTCTGAGCAGCTGAACTTGAGCCCTAAAACGGTTAACAGCTACCGTTACCGCCTATTTGCCAAACTGGGGATCAGTGGTGATGTCGAGCTAACGCGGTTAGCTATTCGCTATAAGATGTTGGATGCTGGCCATTTTTAATAGTAAGTGAATTGCGTTGGTCGATGGCTTGAGTCGAGTGAGTTCGTGGGTTAAATGTTGCCATGTTGTCTGTGTTAAGTCTGCAAAACTGTGGGTGTAAGTGATGTCGAATGAATTTAACGCCCAAAGTTTTTTACGTACGGTTTCATCCTCCGCTGGGGTTTATCGCATGTATGACGTCAAGAATGACGTCATTTATGTGGGTAAAGCCAAAGATCTCAAAAAACGGCTCAGCTCGTATTTTCGTAAAAATCTAGGCAATGTTAAGACCCAAGCCTTAGTCTCGCATATACACCATATTGATGTGACGCTGACCCATAGCGAAACCGATGCGCTATTGCTTGAAAATGATTACATCAAGCAATACATGCCCAAATACAATGTGTTATTGCGTGATGACAAATCTTATCCTTACATACTGTTAAGCCAGCACGAACACCCAAGGCTTGCCTATCATCGTGGTCCGCAGCGGGAAAAAGGCCACTATTTTGGCCCTTATCCTAACGGCGGCGCCGTGCGTGAAAGCCTGTATTTAATGCAGAAGCTGTTTCCAATTCGTCAATGTGACGACCTTTACTACAAGTCTCGCTCACGCCCCTGTTTGCAATATCAGCTTTCCCGTTGTAGCGCGCCCTGTGTGGGTAAAGTCAGCAATGCTGATTATGATGAGCAAGTAAAACTCGCCAGCCTGTTTTTAAAGGGCAAAGATCAGCAAGTGATCAGCGCCTTAGTTAACAAAATGGAGCTTGCGGCCGAGCAACAAGCCTATGAGCAAGCTGCACGATTTCGCGATCAGATCATGGCGCTGCGTAAAGTCGCCGAACAACAGGAAGTATCGAATAATAAAGGTGATATGGATGTCATCGGTGTGCATTATTCGTCGGGCATCGCCTGTTTCCATTTGCTATTTATCCGCGAGGGTAAAATCTTTGGCAGTCGCAGCTATTATCCTTCCGTGCCCGCCCAAACCGATATGGACGAAGTGCTGCGCTCTTTCATCCTGCAGTTTTATTTAAATGCGGATATTCAACGCACTATTCCAAAAGAAGTGGTGATTAGCCACAACTTTGAAGAATTACATGAACTCGAAACGGCGATTTCAGAAGCGCTAGATAAAAAGTTTTCGATTAAGACCAATGTGCGCGCCGACAGGGCAAGCTTCTTACGGTTAGCCGTGACCAATGCGACCAATGCCGTGGTTACGCGCTTGTCCCATAAAAATACGGTCGAGCAGCGTTTTGTGTTACTTGAGGAAATCCTTGAATTGAGTACGCCTATTCAACGGATGGAATGTTTCGATATCAGTCATACCATGGGGGAGAGCACGGTTGCCTCCTGTGTGGTGTTCAATCGGGAAGGGCCGCATAAAGGTGAATATCGTCGCTATAATATCGAGGGTATTACACCGGGCGATGATTACGCGGCGATGAGGCAGGCGGTAAGTCGCCGTTTCGATAAGATTGAGGCGGGCGGTAAAATCCCTGACATTCTGTTTATCGATGGTGGACTCGGGCAGTTGCGTATCGCCCAGAAGATAGTGGATGAAAAGTTTGTCCATTTAGATAAAGCACCGCAGCTCATTGGGGTGGCGAAAGGTGAGGGCCGTAAACCTGGGCTCGAAACCTTGATTTTAGGGGATACAGAAACGAGCTTTTCCCTCGAGGGTGATTCGCCTGCGTTGCACCTGATTCAACATATTCGCGATGAGTCCCATCGATTCGCGATAACAGGCCATCGTAATCGTCGCCAGAAAACCCGCAATACTTCCACATTGGAATCTATTCCAGGAATTGGCCCTAAACGCCGTAAAGCTTTGTTACAGCATTTAGGTGGGTTGCAAGAAGTGAAAGGGGCAAGTGTGGCGGAATTAGTCAAAGTACCAGGGATCAGCATAGAAATGGCACAAACCATTCATGATGCATTGCGAGGGTGATAAAATTAAGGCAAGATTGGCGCTGCTTTTGACTAACTGGTTTGATCATGCCGTTTAACTTACCTATAGCATTAACTCTTTTCAGGCTTTTTTTACTGCCCATCTTTGTGGTGCTGTTTTATTTACCCTACGACTGGACCCCTTTTGTTGCCGCTTTTACTTTTTGGCTCGCGGCGTTAACGGATGCATTAGATGGTTATGCTGCCCGTAAATTGAAGCAATTAACCCGTTTTGGTGCTTTCCTCGATCCTGTCGCTGACAAGTTGATGGTGATCACAGCCTTAGTGCTGTTAGTCGATCAATACGCCAATATCTGGTTGACTATGCCTGCACTATTTATGATTGGCCGCGAGATTGTCATTTCAGCGTTGAGAGAATGGATGGCTGAAATAGGTAAACGTGGCACTGTCGCCGTGTCTTGGATTGGTAAATATAAAACTGCCGCGCAAATGGTGGCAATTATTGGCCTTATTTGGCAATACAATCCTTTAATGACCAATGCCGCTTTTGTGCTGCTATATATCGCCGCAGTATTAACGTTTTGGTCAATGATGAGTTACATTTTAGCCGCTTGGAAAGATCTGACTGCTGAATAGTGCAATAAAAAATCAAAGAGATTATTTAGTGTGCAAGCAGTAAGTTATCGATAAAACAGCGGTTGACACTGGGTAGTAAATCGGTAGAATGCCACCCCGTAGACAAGAGACGATGTGAAAACAAAATCTTAACGCTACTGAATATTGAAATGTGATATTCGCTCTGTTGGTAAGGTGAAATACGATACCTTGTTGATTTGAGTCAATAGCAAAACACAATGCGACATTAGCTCAGTTGGTAGAGCGATACCTTGCCAAGGTATAGGTCATCGGTTCGAACCCGATATGTCGCTCCAATATTCTTGAAGTCTGATTCTGGTTAATCCGAGTTAGCAACTATGGCGCGATGGCAGAATGGCTATGCTGCGGATTGCAAATCCGTCGATCTCGGTTCGACTCCGGGTCGCGCCTCCATAGATTAACGTATTAATGACACGATTCCCGTCGTTAATATAAAGAGTTTGCCCGAGTGGTGGAATCGGTAGACACAAGGGATTTAAAATCCCTCGCTGGTAACAGCGTGCCAGTTCAAGTCTGGCCTCGGGTACCATTATTTTTGATGATAATGGTAAAAATAAAGTCCTAAGCATTAATAGGGGTTTATTAAAGATTTAGTTGTTGTATTAAGTTTTAGTTATATAGCGTTAATAATATTTTTGACATGATTCCCGTCATTGATATTCAGAGTTTGCCCGAGTGGTGGAATCGGTAGACACAAGGGATTTAAAATCCCTCGCTGGTAACAGCGTGCCAGTTCAAGTCTGGCCTCGGGTACCATTATTCTGTATGAATAGCATAAAGCCTCAACGAAAGTTGGGGCTTTTTTGCATCTGGATTTCCACATTTAGTCAGTGTTGTCCGCGAGAGATTTAAGGCCAAACTTGACTAACACGCTTGGCGTGCCGCTGCCGATAAAAGCTTAAGTCTGGCCTCGGGTACCATTATTCTGTTTGAATAGCATAAAGCCTCAACGAAAGTTGGGGCTTTTTTGCATCTGGATTTCCACATTTAGTCAGTGTTGTCCGCGAGAGATTTAAGGCCAAACTTGACTAACACGCTTGGCGTGCCGCTGCTGATAAAAGCTTAAGTCTGCCCTCGGGTACCATTATTCTGTTTGAATAGCATAAAGCCTCAACGAAAGTTGGGGCTTTTTGCATCAGGATTTCCACATTTAGTCAGTATTGTCCGCGAGAGATTTAAGGCCAAACTTGACTGACACGCTTGGCGTGCCGCTTTCGATATAAGGAATAGTCATCAATGTGTTGGACTATTATCTCTTGCCTTAGTTAGCAGGGCTTCCTGCTGCGGGCTAGTCATGGGGCGGAGTGCTGAAAACGATAGCGTTATGCAGCAGCGGTGTGTTTGAAGTCGATAGCATCATTTTGAAGCAAGCCAGTAGCTATGTTGATTTAACTCTTTGTGCAGTGAACTCAGAGCAAAAGCCGTGATATTATTTCGGCGAAATAACAGGTCGTGAGTTTTTGCTTTGGTTTAACTTATTTATGCTTAGATAAATCTAGGAATGGAAAACTTATCAATAAAATCTCTCGATAAACGCTAGGCATAAAAAAGCGCCAGTAAAGACTGACGCTTTTATTAACGCTATAGGGTCGGTTTATGCTCGCTAAGCAAGGGAACTAATTGAGCTCTATTGCCAATCGTCGCTATTCCAGCGGTATAACCAAGTCGCTGCGAGGGGTTTATCGTCTTTCTTCAACTGTAATCTCAGTTCGGCTACATTGGTGCTTTCTGGTTCGAAGCTGACAAATACCCGTGCACCATTGATGTCAGGGTGGGCAACAATCCGAGTAGACAGGATTTTGCCTTTGCTGATGCTGGCATCGATACTAATTTTATCAATATCTTGTGGCTTGATATTACTAAAGTCGACGAGTAACTCTTTACCCTTGCTGAGCACTTGCCCCTTCGAACTGCGGACCACTCGTGCCTTTGACGCGATTGAAGGGCTGTCGTTTGACGCCGTCATACGATAGGAATATTTATATGGTTGATCTTTCTTCAGGCCGCCTTGAGGCTCCCAATAGGCGACTATGTTGTCGTTGGTTTCAGCACTCGATGGGATTTCAATCAACACCAGCTGACCCTTGCCCCAATCATTAAGTGGCTCAATCCACGCTGAAGGGCGAAGTTGATAGTTTGCACTCAGATCTTGATAGTCTTCAAACTTACGATGGCGCTGGATCAGACCAAAACCTTTAATATCTTCATCGGCAAAGGCGCTGACTTGCAGTTTGTTGGGATTATTTAAGGGGCGCCATAGACGCTCGCCATTACCGCGATCGATTTGCAAGCCGTCTGAGTTGTGTACTTCAGGGCGGTAATCGGGTTTATCTGAGTTATCTAATCCACCAAACAGGAACATAGAGGTCAGCGGCGCAAGGCCAACATGTTGAATATCTTTGCGTGGGAACAGGGTTACATCCACTTCGACACGTGATGGTGCGCCGGGATAAATACCAAAACGATAGGCGCCAGTGACACTTTGGCTATCTAGCAGAGCATGAACCACAATTGCCGTCTGATATTTAGATGGACGCTCGACCCAGAAACGCTTAAACAGGGGATATTCTTCGCCTTTAGGCTGGGCGACATCTATCGCTAAACCACGATTCGACAGGCCATAGGTTTGCCCTTTAGACAGTACGCGAAAGTAGCTCGCGCCTTGGAACATGATGAATTCATCTTTCATTTCATCGTCATTGATGGGGTAATGCAAACGCACGCCAGCATATTGACCTAATTGGGTGATGAGTTTTTCAATGGCGTCACTGGGCACATCGAACGAGGCCTCAGTGAGCTCTATCGGTATCGCTTTGCTGTTTTCGACCACGTCGATATCGACAAGGTTTTTATAGAGAAAACCCGGAGCAAAAAGCTGTACCGAAAATTTAGTGGGTGTACCGCCCCAAATCGCGGCATTTTCTTGATAATTGATTTTGCCATAGGTGGCAAAATCAAGATCGATCAGCTCTTTAGGCGCTTTCTTGGCTTCTTTAAATGGTTTTTGCGACAGCTGTTGCGCGATTTCGACTACAGTATCGTGGGTAAAATTTTTAGATTTTTTTTCTGGGGCAGGCGCAGGTGCTGCGGTTGTCTCTGCCGCTGCGGCATTGACGTTATTCATGCCGACGACGTAGACGATGGCGGTCAAGATGAAAAAAGGTAGTTTTTTGAGTAATGCCGGATAACCGGTAGGGTAATTCATCGTATGATTCATTCGCAAAATGGAAACTCCTTACTAAAATGACGCTGATTCATAGGCACAATATATGCTTCAGTCTATCTAATCCCTAAATATTAATAACTTGTCTGCTACAAAATCCTCAGTTGTGGGATCTGACTCGCTGAGGTGAACGGTAATTTTACCTGTGTAGCAGGATATTTGTAACATAAATTATGATTTGCGCTATTTAGGTGCTGCTCTGGATACTTTGCTACATGGTTTAGCCGTTAATAACAGTAAATGCGAATGTGCTCGGCGGTAGTAATAGTCAGTGGTAGTAATAGCTCAGTGGTAATAAAGAGTGTGGTGAAAACGCGCTTGGCTAAGCTAACTTAGCACTGATTCAATCGAGTGGCGTTGCTACAGAGCCGAGGCACCGTTAACGTTAGGATTTGAAGAAAACAGACAAGCGCATTAGGGCTCAAGCGATAGGACTAGATAAATAACTGAGGCTCACCGTTTTTCCTGTGAGCCTATTTAGATGCGCTATGCGGCTGCTAGCTTGAATATTAGGGCTTGAGTAAATTAGGGCTTAAGTAAATTAGGCCTTGAGTAAGTGCGACAGATCGCTGCCCACAGGGATAGGGATTTCTTGCTGTTCTCCGCAGAACAAATACGCAGGTTGGTTACCTAAGAGTGAGAGTTTGTCTCCCTGACGCCACAGGGCTGAGCCTTCAACTATGCCGACCACAGGGGTTAATGGGTCAACTTTAGTGAACTCTAATAACCGCTGGGCACGGGTTTCACCATTGTGGCCAGGTGCTTGGTAATTGGAATAATGCGGATTGAGCTGGAACGGTACTAAGTTTAATGCGTTGAACGACGGCGGCTCGATGATGGGCATATCGTTCGTGGTGCGAATGCTCAGTCCCGATACGTTAGAACCCGCACTCCAGCCGATATAAGGTTTACCAAGGGCGACTTGCTCACCAATCAGCGTTACCAGATCATAGCGATATAGTTGGTGCAATAAATGAAAAGTGTTGCCGCCACCGATTAAAATACCGTCGGCATCTTTAATCGCTTTTTGTGGATCGGGATGCTGGTGAATGCCACTGATATCGAGTTCAAGCTCACTTAACCCTGTCACTACAGACGCCAAATAAGTGTCATAACTCATGCTGACGCCAGCATAGGGAATAAAAATCCATTTCTGCGCCTTGGCGGTAAGCGGTTTAATAAAAGGGATCGCGTGGGCAAGGTAAGGTGTATCACCGACACGAGAGCTGCTCAGTAGTAGGGCATTGATTGTCATTTTATATCCTGAAATCTCGGAATGTGCAGGCATGTTAACAAAGATTAATCCCGATAAACATAGAGAAATAAAGCAGAATTGCGCTGTAGCACTGATAGCCGCTAGATTTAAGTTTCGATTAATATACTGTCCCTAGACTCTCGATCCATGAAAGACAGTGCCTATATACGAGAAAGATAACCTAATTTAAAAACTCTTTTCTTTTACCACTTGAATTTCGATGATTTGGACATATTATGTCTTTGAGCAAAGTTAAATGGCACATTCTTGCCCTAAAGGAGCTGAAATGAAGCGTATATTTTTATTGATTGCGACTAACCTAGCTGTGTTGCTAGTAGCCTCAATTGTAATGTCTATTCTAGGCGTGAACACGTCTACTATGGGTGGACTGCTGGTGTTCGCTGCCATTTTTGGATTCGGTGGGGCCTTTATCAGCTTAGCCATTTCAAAATGGATGGCGAAAAAGACCATGGGTTGTGAAGTGATCACCACCCCACGTGATAGCACTGAGCGTTGGTTAGTAGAGACGGTTGCCCGTCAAGCTAAGCAAGCGGGGATTAAAATGCCAGAAGTGGCGATTTACCAATCACCCGACATGAACGCGTTTGCCACAGGCCCAAGTAAAGACAATTCATTGGTGGCTGTGAGTACGGGGCTGTTATATGGCATGAGTCAAGATGAAATTGAAGGCGTATTAGCCCACGAAGTGAGCCACGTAGCTAACGGTGACATGGTGACCTTGACACTTATTCAAGGTGTGGTGAACACCTTCGTGATCTTCGCAGCCCGTGTGGTTGCCGGCATTATCAACAATTTCGTTTCGAGCAATGATGAAGAAGGCGAAGGTTTAGGTATGTTCGCTTACATGGCCGTAGTGTTCGTGCTTGATATGCTATTCGGTATCTTGGCTTCAATCATCGTCGCTTACTTCTCCCGTATTCGTGAGTACAAAGCCGATGAAGGCGCGGCCCGTTTAGCGGGCAAAGGCAAGATGATTGCTGCGCTTGAGCGTTTACGCCAAGGTCCAGAAAGCACGGCAATGCCTGCACAAATGTCTGCCTTTGGTATTAACGGCAAACGTTCAATGGCGGAAATGATGATGAGTCATCCTCCATTAGAAAAACGTATTGCAGCGTTAAGAGCAAGCTAATAAAGAGTGAGTTAGGTTTAAGTTTTAAGACTCACTTGAGATTAGATCTATGACTCTCAAAATCGGGCTCAAACTTTGGTTTGAGCCCGATTTTTTATGCCTGCAGTAAATTGTGTTGCGCGGTTGCCGCAAGGGCGCGATAGACCAGTGTCGTTTGCTTCGCCTTAATATTCCAATGCTGCCAAAACAGTGGCACGCGCATGCGCCGCTCTGGCGTGAGCTCAATCAGTATTCCTTGATCGATTAATGGCTTAGCTTGCAGATGACCGACGAGTCCATAACCTAAGCTTAAGTTAATCGCTTCTAAAAAACTTTCTGAAGAGGGGATTGTATGTTGCCACCATTGCCCTGGCGTCATATTGAAATATTGGGCGAGAAACTTCTCGTGCAGCTTATCTTTGGTGGAGAACACCACTGCTGGCGCCTTCGCTAACTGGGCTTGGCTAATGCCGTTAAACAGCTGAGTGTTGCTAAGTGACTGAGTGTCGCTCGGCTCACCAAAATAGCGCGCGGCAAATTCGGGCGTGGCGACACACAGGTATTCCATGGTGCCTAAAAACTCACTGCTGCAACCCGCCATCGGCACTTCGGTTGTGGTGACGCAGCCGACCGCTTCACCGTTTTTCAATAGATGATGGGTGTAAGACTCGTCATCGACAATCAATTCCAATAACCAAGCATGGCGGCTGAACATGCCTGCCAGCGCAGGTAAAAACCAAGTGGCTAAACTGTCGGCATTCACAGCGATGCGCACTGTGGTTGGATGGTTGGGATCGTCGGCGTCCATCTCAGCTCTTAATTCACTCTCTAGTAATTGCACCTGCGAATAGTGGCGCAGTAGGCGTTTGCCTGTGGGTGTCGCGACCACAGGATTGGAGCGAATAAGTAATGACTGACCGACTTTTTCCTCAAGCTGCCGAATACGTTGCGATACTGCCGACTGGGTGATGTGCAGCACTTTGGCGGCGCGATCGAATCCGCCTTCTGAGACCACAACAGCAAGGGCTTTGAGATTGGCGTATTCCAGCATAGTCATCCTTAATCGATGTGCGTTTGATGATTATTAATTTTACTTATGATACATAAAAAACATTAGTTATATTAATTTTGTTGTTTTGACTATGCTAGCGCCTTCTTCGAACATGAGAGGTGGTTATGCAAGCGGCATTTATACAAGGTATGGGAATTGGTGGCAGTTTGATTATTGCTGTAGGCGCGCAAAATGCCTTTGTGCTTAAGCAAGGTATCAAGCGCTCGTACCCGTTACCGATTGCCTTGCTTTGTTCTATCATTGATGCGCTGATGATCACTGCGGGTGTGGCGGGGCTGGGGCACATCATTGAATCTTTCCCGACCATTAAGCATGTGGCGAGTTTCGGTGGCGCCGCGTTTCTACTCTGGTATGGCGCGAATGCGCTCAAGGCATCGTTTGTGGCCAAGGGCATTGAGATGGAGCAGGCTGATAGTGCCGATACCTTCAAAAAGGCCGTGTTGACCACGCTTGGGATCAGTCTGCTTAATCCGCATTTGTACCTCGACACTGTGGTGCTGCTCGGCAGTATTAGCACTCAATTTGATGATTTACATCGGCCTTGGTTTGGCGCGGGTGCTGTACTGGCATCGTTTATTTGGTTTTTTGGCTTAAGTTTTGGTGCGCGTTTGCTGGCGCCCATTTTTACTCGCCCAGCGGCATGGCGTTATCTTGACCGTTTTATTTGGTTAACCATGTGGAGTATTGCCGCCGCGATTATTTGGCCCTATGTGGCAGGATAAACCGACGTTGTGATGCCATAGAATACGGGCTAGCTGAATGCTTTTGCGGTTTTTTTGCTCGGTTAGATCGTATCTTGTGATATGAAAGTGAAAATTTTTCATGAAAAAGGTCCTGATTTCAGGACCTTTTCGTTATCGATTGCCGATTATTTATTCAGCCTTTTGACATCAACCCACGACATTTACACTTTTGTGCTGATTAAATCAGCAGCTTGAAGCCTTGTATTCGTCGCCATATCTGTCATTAACCTGCGATTTGCGCGAGTACGACTTCATGGTGATCTTTGGTTTTAAACTTATCGAACACGTGGGAAATAGTGCCATCGGTATTGATAAGGAAGCTTAATCTGTGGATGCCATCATAGGTTTTACCCATGAATTTCTTTTCGCCCCAGACCCCAAAAGCATCGGCGACACTGTGGTCTTCATCGCTCAATAAGGTAAAGTTGAGCGCTTGTTTTTCAGCAAATTTGGCCAGCTTAGCCACAGGATCTGGGCTGATGCCAAATACCGTCACATTATGGCTATCGAGCGCGGCTTTGCTGTCACGTAGACCGCAGGCTTGCACTGTGCAACCTGGGGTTGCTGCTTTAGGGTAAAAGTACACTAAAACAGGACCTTGCTTGAGGCTGTCGGCCAGTGAAACTAACGTGCCATGTTGATCCTGCAGGGTAAATTGAGGCGCTTTTGCCCCAGCCGTTAAGGTATTCATCTATTATCCTCTGTCCTCTAAAATGGCTGTGCCTTCCATACGACGAATAGTGCAATCTAAGGTCATATCTTGGGCGAGTTGATAGATACTCTGTTCGAGCTTTTCTAGTTCAACTTTTTCAGGAATATTAATGGTCAGCGACACGTTTTGCGTCTGCTCACTGTCAGGTAATTCTTCGGAGAAAGAGCGCACTGCAGCCAGATCTAATGACCTGTCGGCAAGGAACTGGGTAATGCGTTTAATCGTGCCACGCTGGTCTTTACCTGTGAAGCGAACTTCAAGGCGAGAAAGGTAATTTTGTGGTGTGTGTTTAGAGGTGCGTTTCATCACTGTCATCAGTTCTAACTCAACGCTGAGACTGGGGAGCATGCTTTCAATTTTCGTTATTGATGCCCACGAGCCTGACAACATCATGATAAGGGTAAATTCGTTACCAAATAATGCCATACGGCTGTCGACGATATCGCAGTCACAGTCACTGGCAAGACGAGCTAGTTTACTTACGAGTCCAGGACGGTCGAGACCCATCGCTGTTACGACCAGGAAATTGGTCATGAATTTTCCTCACTTTTTCGATATCATAGAGCGAAAACTCAGGGTTGAAGCTGAGTTTTTGTGCGGGATGTAATGCTACCATAACTAATTCAATTTGAGAGCCCCGTTAATGCTTGTCATTAGTGGTTGGCATCAGTACCATAGCGAATCCTGAAATCTTGGGGAAAGTCAGATGATAAACGGAAGCATCGTAGCCTTAATCACGCCAATGAACAGTGATGGCTCAGTAGATTTTGCAAGTCTTGAAAGGTTAGTCGAATTCCATATTGACCAAGGCACAGATGCCATTGTGGCCGTTGGTACAACTGGCGAGTCAGCGACTCTGCCTATGTCTGAGCATGTAACGGTCGTTTCACAAACCGTTAAATTTGCTGCGGGCCGCGTTCCTGTCATTGGTGGCAATGGTGCCAATGCCACATCTGAAGCCGTTGAGCTCACCAAGTCCTTATCTAAGGTGGGTGTCGCCGCTATGCTTGGCGTAACGCCATATTATAATAAGCCAACTCCTAATGGATTGATTGCGCATTATAAAGCGGTTGCTACCAGCACAGATATTCCACAAATTCTTTATAATGTCCCTGGCCGTACTGCCGTTGATATGTTGCCAGAAACCGTTGCCGAGTTAGTCAACGTGAGCAACATTATTGGCGTGAAAGAAGCGACCGGTGACTTATCCCGTGTAAAACGTCTGCGCGAACTGTGCGGCGACGATTTTCTCTTGTATAGCGGCGATGATGCCACTGCCAGAGAGTTCTTACTCTTAGGCGGTAATGGTGTGATCTCAGTCGCTAACAACATAGTGCCACAAGCGTTTAAAGCTATGTGTGATGCGGCGCTGGCGGGTAATGCTGAGCTTGCGCTGAGTATAGACACACCACTGCGCGGTTTATACAGCACACTATTTTGTGAAGCCAATCCTATCCCAGTAAAATGGGCTGCCCATCGCATGGGTTTGATTGAATGTGGCCATATTCGTTTACCTTTGACTGAACTTTCTGAGCAATGTCATGGTCTGTTGATAGAAGCAATGACTCGTGCCCAGATAGAGGTTAAATAATTAATGTTAAAGAAAGTCACCCCACTGATCTTAGTTGCTGCCGTTGCAGCCTGTAGTTCGCCACTTGAGCGTCGCCAAGCGAACGGTACTGAAGACTATGTTCAGGCTGAGCAAGCACCTTTGCTTAAGATCCCTGCCGGATTGAAAACACCGCCCTACAATAAAGAATTCGATGTGCCAGCATTAGGCCCTAAAGCCAATGCTTCACTCTATGGTAAAAGTTTAGATATCCGCCCGCCACTGCAAGTGCTGCCTATGGCTGAAGGTACTCACGTGGAAGAGGGCAGCGACAACATTAAAATCGTGGTCGAATCTATCGACAATTCGGTGGACTTAAAACAAGAAATCTTTACTAACTTAGACGGTTTCTTGGCCCAAAAAGGGATTGCCGTTCGTAGTCGTGATGTCGAAAAAGGCAGCATAGAAACCGATTGGATAGAAAATCGCGAAGTGATCGAATCAAACATGTGGGGCTCAGATAAAGTTTATCTGCTGCGTCAACGCTATCGTTTTGATGTGGAAACACGCCCACATGGTCGTACTGCGAATATCGTTATTCACTTAGTTGAACACGAAGAGTTTTACGACGATAAAGCACAAAACGTGTTATTAAGCGGCGAAGATAAACAAAGATACACGATTGATATGCTGAACAGTGCTATTGCGTACATCAGCGTTAAACGTGACCAAGCGATTCAAGCGAATCGTTTGAAGCAAACCTTAGGTATCAATGTTGATTTAGTCACGCCAGAAGAAGGCAAAGCCTACTGGTCTGCTAAAGCCCCTTACAAACAAGTGTGGGATCGTCTGCGTATCGTGCTGCCGGAAATGGGCTTCGAAATTTCCGATATGGATAGCGCGAAAGGATTGTACTTTATCAAGTTTGACGATAACTCGGGTTTCTGGAGTTCATTGTGGGGCGACGATAAGTTAGCGCTCAAAGAAGGCAGCTACCGTTTACTGCTTGAAGATGGTGATACACCTGAAGACACTAAGATCTTCCTCCGCGATGCTGAAGATCAGCCATTAAGCGATGAAGTCGTTACCAATGTGTATCAGTCACTGTCAAACCTGATGAAAGAAGAACGCAAGCTGCGTTAATTTCAACAGTTGATGAGAGAAGGGCGAATTATCGCCCTTTTTTATTGGCTGCGATTTAGCGCTATGGAGCAGGTTTTGATGATTATCTAAGCAAACGGTGTTTTAGGGTTTAATTGTCTATATATCAATAATTTTTAAATGGTTTTAGCAATAAACTCCGCTGGATTTATCAATTGCAGAGCTAATCACTAACCACCCTCATTATCGTACTGCATTCTGGCCACTCCGCCATGTATATCGCCAAAGAGACTTAATCACACATATTTTGCGCTATTGGCGTAATTTGTAAGAAAAAGTAAAACGTATTGATGCGATGATGTGAGTGAGTAAACTAGCCGTCATTAATGCGAGTCATCCCTTGGAAGCCCGATGAAAAAAATTATTCTAATAATCGCCCTATTGGCCGCGGCATGGTTTGGATATCAAGCCATGCAACCGCAAGAGATTGCCACCGCGCAAATGAAACTCATGCCTAACGTAGTGATCGCCACTGCTGCCATGGCACCTATTCGCGATGAAGTGGAAGCCATCGGCACCAATAAAGCCGCAGAATCTGTGACCATAACCCCTAAAGTCACCGACATGGTGATAGCACTTAAGTTTGATGATGGCGACATAGTTAAGAAGGGGGACTTGTTAGTCCAACTGCAAAATGCGGAACAGATTGCTAAGGTAAAAGCCGCGCAAGTTAAAGTCAGTGATAATCAACGTGAATTCAACCGTATCAGTTCGTTAGTCACCAGCCGCACAGTGGCAGAGTTAGAACGCGACAGATTACAAACCCTTATCGATACCACCCGCGCAGAGCTTGAGCAGGCGCAAGCATCACTCAATGATCGCAGTATTCTGGCGCCTTTTAATGGCCGTTTAGGTTTACGCCAAATCAGTGTCGGCAGCCTAGTATCGCCCGGCACTGCGATCACTACCTTGGATGATATCTCTAAGATTAAACTCGATTTTTCAGTGCCTGAGCGTTTTATTCAAGATTTAGCCCCAGGTAAGAAAGTCGAAGCTAAAGCCGTGGCCTTTCCTGATTTTACCTTCAAAGGCGTGGTGACCTCGATTGACAGCCGCGTAAACCCAACGACGCGCACTGTGATTGTCCGCGCCGAAATCCCCAATCCTGAGCTGCGTTTATTACCGGGCATGTTGATGAAGGTAAAACTCATCAAACGTAGCCGCGAAGCCTTGATGTTGCCGGAATCTGCCATTATCCCGATCCAAAACGACCACTATGTTTACAGTGTTAATGCCGACAATGTGATTGAGCGTAAACAAGTCACTATCGGGATTCGTACCCGTGGTTGGGTGGAAATCTTAGACGGTTTAGCTTTGGGTGAAAACGTGGTGATCCGTGGCTTATTGAAAGTCCATCCTGGGGATAAAGTGCAAACGGAGTTCGCGGAAAAGTTTAGTTATCTTGCGGATACGAGCGCGGAGCCAAGTGTATGATCCTGACTGATCTCTCAGTAAAACGTCCCGTATTTGCCTCAGTGATCAGCTTGCTGCTGGTCGCTTTTGGGCTTGTCTCCTTTGATAAATTGCCCCTGCGTGAATACCCAAACATCGATCCTCCTGTGGTGTCTATCGACACTAACTACCGCGGCGCCAGTGCCGCCGTGGTAGAAAGCCGCATTACCCAATTGATTGAAGACAGGATCAGCGGCGTCGAAGGCATTCGGCACGTGAGTTCATCGAGCAGTGATGGCCGTTCATCCGTCACCTTAGAGTTTGATATTAGCCGTAATATTGAAGATGCGGCTAACGATGTGCGCGACCGTATTTCTGGCTTACTCGACAATTTACCCGAGGAAGCCGATCCCCCAGAAGTGCAAAAAGCCAATGGCGGCGATGAAGTGATCATGTGGCTCAATTTGGTGTCGGATCAAATGACGACCCTCGAATTGACCGATTACACTAACCGTTATTTAGCCGACCGCTTTTCTGTGGTCGATGGTGTGGCGCGGATGCGTATCGGTGGCGGTAAAGTGTATGCGATGCGGATATGGCTCGACAGACAAGCCTTGGCATCGCGTAGTTTAACGGTTGCCGATGTAGAGGCTGCGCTTAGAGCCGAAAACGTCGAGTTACCCGCAGGTTCGATTGAATCTAAGGAGCGGCACTTTACGGTGAGGCTCGAGCGGGGTTATCGCACCGCAGAAGATTTCGCGAACTTAGTGATCACCCAAGGGGAAGACGGTTACTTAGTTAAATTGGGTGATGTCGCGCGGGTGGAAATTGGCTCTGAAGAAGAGCGGATTATGTTCCGTGGTAACAAAGAGGCGATGATAGGTTTAGGTGTGTCTAAGCAGTCAACCGCCAATACCTTGGAAGTGGCGCGCGCGGTGAATGCACTGGTTGATAAAATTAACCCAACCTTGCCAGCGGGCATGTCCATTAAGCGCAGCTACGATAGCTCAGTGTTTATCGAAGCCTCGATTAAAGAAGTGTACCAAACCCTGTTCACTGCGATGGTCTTAGTGATTATCGTAATTTATCTGTTCCTTGGCAGTGTGCGCGCCATGTTGATCCCCGCGATCACTGTGCCTGTATCCTTGCTCGGCACCTTTATTGTGCTGTATGCGCTTGGCTATACCATCAACCTCTTGACCTTGTTGGCGATGATCCTTGCCATCGGCATGGTGGTGGACGATGCGATTGTGATGCTAGAAAACATCCATAGACGTATCGAAGAAGGGGACTCACCGCTCAAAGCCGCTTTCCTCGGTGCGCGTGAAGTGGCCTTTGCGGTCATCGCCACCACCTTAGTCTTGGTAGCGGTGTTTATGCCTATCACTTTCCTTGAGGGCGACTTAGGTAAGCTATTCAAAGAGTTTGCTGTGACCATGAGTGCGGCAGTGCTGTTCTCAAGCATAGTCGCGCTAACGCTCACACCTATGATGTGTTCCAAGTTACTCAAGCCGAGCTCGCAGGATTCTTGGTTGGTGCGTAAGGTCGACGGCATCATGACCAAAGTGTCAAACCGTTATCAATTGTCGTTAAAATCCGCCATGGCCCACCCGTTATTGATGTCGGTTTTGGTGTTGATCGCGTTAGGCTCTAGCGCCTATTTGGTCCAAAAAGTGCCGCAGGAATTTGCGCCGCAGGAAGACCGAGGTTCGTTATTCTTGATGGTTAACGGACCGCAAGGCGCGAGTTACGAATACATAGAATCCTACATGAATGAAGTGGAAAACCGCTTGATGCCGCTGGTTGACACGGGTGATATAAAACGTCTGCTGATCCGTGCTCCCCGTGGCTTTGGCCGTTCGGCGGATTTCTCTAATGGTATGGCCATCGTCGTGCTGGAAGATTGGGGCAAACGTCGCCCCGTTAAAGAAGTGATTGCAGATATTAACAAACGGCTTGCCGATCTTGCTGGGGTGCAAGCGTTTCCTGTAATGCGCCAAGCCTTTGGCCGCGGCGTGGGTAAACCCGTGCAGTTTGTGATTGGTGGACCTAGCTACGAAGAACTGGCCCGCTGGCGCGATATTATGATGCAAAAGGCGGCACAGAATCCTAAATTGCTCGGTTTAGATCACGACTATAAAGAGACTAAGCCGCAGCTTCGCGTCGTCATCGACAGAGATAGAGCGGCTAGCCTTGGGGTATCGATTTCAAATATTGGCCGTACGTTGGAATCCATGTTGGGCTCACGCTTAGTCACGACCTTTATGCGTGACGGTGAAGAATACGATGTGATCATTGAAGGCGAGCGCGGTAATCAAAATACCGCAGCGGATCTGCAAAACATCTATGTACGTTCCGAGCGCACTCAAGAACTTATCCCGCTGTCGAACTTAGTGACGGTGGAAGAGTTTGCCGACGCCAGTTCGCTTAACCGTTACAACCGCATGCGCGCTATCACCATAGAAGCCAGTTTAGAAGATGGTTATAGCCTAGGTGAAGCCCTTGATTATATGAATCAATTGGCGCGTGCTTATTTGCCTGCAGAGGCGGTAATTAGCTATAAGGGTCAATCCCTCGATTATCAAGAGTCGGGTAGCTCTATGTACTTCGTGTTCTTGCTCGCGCTGGGAATTGTATTCCTCGTGCTGGCGGCGCAGTTCGAGAGTTACATTCACCCTATGGTGATCATGCTGACTGTGCCGCTGGCGACCGTGGGCGCCTTAATTGGTTTGTGGCTCACGGGGCAGAGTCTTAATATTTACAGTCAGATAGGCATTATTATGCTGGTCGGGTTGGCGGCCAAAAACGGCATCTTGATTGTCGAGTTTGCGAACCAATTGCGGGATAAAGGCGTTGATTTTGATAAGGCGATTATCCAAGCCTCGGCGCAGCGTCTACGACCTATTCTGATGACTGGCATCACCACCGCCGCTGGCGCCGTACCTTTGGTCATGGCCGCAGGCGCGGGCGCTGAAACCCGTTTTGTGATTGGTGTGGTTGTGTTGTCGGGGATTTTACTGGCAACCCTATTCACTATCTTCGTGATCCCAGCCGCTTATGGACTCTTTGCCCGTAACAGTGGATCGCCCGAAGCCATAGCCCAACAGTTAGAAAAAGAACTAGCCCAAGACTAACGCCTACATCGGCTAATGTTCAAAGCACACATATAAGGCGCTTGGTATTCATCAAGCGCCTTATTTTTAGCCATTCGAACCTCGTTTTAGCCCTTGCCCTTGAAAAGCAAATTTGGAGCCCCATTTAGTAAACACTAAGCGTTACTTTTACCAAATTGCGTAACAAATAAAGGAAAATTTCATGTCACAACAAGAAACTCATGGTTTTCAAACAGAAGTCAAACAGCTGTTGCATTTGATGATCCACTCTTTGTATTCCAACAAAGAAATTTTCTTGCGTGAACTGGTCTCCAACGCTGCGGATGCAGCGGACAAGCTGCGTTATCTGGCGTTGACCAATGACGCTCTGTACGAAGGCGACGGTGAACTGCGAGTCCGAATCAGTGCCGATAAAGAAAAAGGCACTGTGACCATTGAAGACAACGGCGTGGGTATGACCCGTGACGGCGTAATTGAGCATTTAGGCACAATCGCAAAATCAGGCACCGCTGATTTCTTTAAAAATCTATCGGGCGAATCTTCAAAGGATTCACAGTTAATCGGCCAATTCGGTGTCGGTTTCTATTCAGCCTTTATCGTGGCAAAAAAAGTCACGGTTCGTACTCGCGCTGCCGGTCATAAGGCTGATGAGGCCGTATTGTGGGAATCAGAAGGCGAGGGTAGCTTCACCGTTGATACCATTACTAAGGCGAGCCGTGGTACTGAAATCACCCTGCACCTGCGTGATGAAGAAAAAGAATTTGCCGATGATTGGCGCCTGCGCTCGATCATCACTAAATACTCAGATCATATCTCTGTGCCGGTCGAAATGTGGCAAGAGGGTACGCCAGAGCGTGATGGTCCAGATGGCGAAAAAATTCCTGCGACCGAAGGTCAATGGAAAGTCATGAACAAAGCGACTGCTTTGTGGATGCGCAGCAAAGCTGACATCAGTGACGAAGAGTATCAAGAATTTTACAAACACATTTCCCACGATTATACCGACGCGCTACTGTGGAGCCATAATCGGGTAGAAGGTAAGCAAGAATACACTAACCTATTGTATATTCCTGCCAAAGCACCTTGGGATATGTGGAACCGCGATCGTAAGCACGGCCTGAAACTGTTTGTGCAACGTGTGTTCATCATGGATGACGCCGAGCAATTTATGCCATCTTATCTGCGCTTCGTGCAGGGCTTAATTGACTCAAACGATTTGCCGCTGAACGTATCCCGCGAAATTCTGCAGGATAACCACGTGACCAAAGCGATGCGTACTGGTATCACCAAACGTGTGCTTGGCATGCTGGAAAAACTGGCGAAAGACGATGCGGAAAAATATCAACAGTTCTGGGCAGAATTTGGTCAAGTGCTGAAAGAAGGGCCAGCGGAAGATTTCGCCAACCGTGAACGTATCGCTGGCTTATTACGTTTTGCCTCGACCCATACGGGCAGTGCTGCGCCGACTGTGTCACTCGATGACTACATCAGCCGCATGAAAGAAGGCCAAACTAAGATTTATTACATCGTTGCCGATAGCCATGAAGCCGCCGCTAACAGCCCACATTTAGAGTTGTTACGTAAGAAAGGCATCGAAGTCTTACTGATGTCAGAGCGTATCGACGAGTGGCTAATCAACCACTTAACTGAGTACAAAGAGAAACAACTGCACTCAGTGACTCGTGGTGATTTAGAACTTGGCGAGCTGGAAGATGCATCTGAAAAAGAAGCGCAAGAAAAGCTTGAGCAAGAATCTGTAGCTTTAGTTGAACGCATTAAAGCGGCATTAGGCTCGACTGTTGCGGATGTGAAAGTCACGTCACGCTTAACCGACACCCCAGCCTGTGTAGTGGCGGGTGAAGGCGAAATGTCGACTCAGATGATCAAGCTGATGCAAGCTGCCGGTCAACCAGTGCCAGAAGTGAAGCCGACATTTGAGATTAACCCAGCGCACCCATTAGTGTCGCGCTTAAATGATCTTCAAGATGAAGCCGCCTTCGCGGATTGGTCGAATCTGCTGCTGCAACAGGCGCAATTATCTGAAAAAGGTAGCCTTGCGGACCCATCGGCCTTTATCAAGCTGATGAACCAAATGTTACTGGCTAACATGAAGTAAATGACTATCGGGGCCTTTTTTGAACGGCCCCGATATTGTTTCTAGTGCAGGAAGAGTGGTTTGTGCCTAGAGCACTCCACTTCCGTGTTGCATCAATTCAAAAGGTGGTCGACATTCTGACATTGATGCGCCTTGAATTGAAGCACCCTAGGCGCTCTGAAACTCGACTCTTCAGGTTGCTTGGGTATACAAGCTGTTAAGACAACGATTTTAAAATAGCGCGTTGAAACTGAGTGCTAACACTTAGTTTTAAAAGCATAAGGCCTCCTATGTTTGAGGCCTTAAACGTTAAGGGAATACTATGGACAATATCCTCAGCCTGACTAAAGACAATATTCAGCAAGTGGTTGATGCCTCGATGCAGCAGATCGTGGTATTAGCATTTTGGGCACAGCCGCAGGAACAAAGTGTGGCTATGCTGCACACCTTAGAGCAAATTGCCGCGCAAAATGCGGGTCGATTCGTGCTCGCTAAAGTTGACTGTGAAGCAGAATTAGAAATTGCCAATTACTTTCGCATTCAAAGTCTACCGACCACGTTAGTATTGGATAAAGGTCAGCCTGTCGATGGTTTTGCTGGCCTGCAAGATGCGGTGCAAGTCACAGCCATGCTGGATAAACATTTACCGCCTATGTGGCAGTTACAGTTAGCACAGGCCAAAGCATTACTCGCCCTTAGTCAAGTGAGTGCAGAGGATCTTGCCACTGCTGCCGTGTTGCTTAAAGACGCGCATGCAGGCTCAAATCAAGCGGGTGAGGTGAGTTTAGTGCTCGCCGATGTGTATCTGATGCAGGGCGAATTAGTGCTAGCGCAAGCCATGCTTGAGAAAGTCGGGCTTGCCGACCAAGACGGTTACTTCCAGAGTTTAAAAGCTAAGCTCGCACTTGCCCTAGATGCAGCGGATACCCCTGAAATTCGCGATTTACAGCAAAAGTTTGAGCAAAATCCAACAGATTTAGTGTTATTACTCGAGCTGAGTAAGGCATTGCATGCCGCCCACCGCGATGATGAAGCATTAGATCTGTTATTCGGTGTGCTCAGTAAAGATTTAGGTGCTGAAAATGGCACTGTAAAACAAGTATTTATGGAAGTGTTAACGGCACTTGGCCAAGGTAATCCCATAGCCAATCAATACCGCCGTAAGCTCTATACCTTGCTCTATTAATGAAAAAAATCGCTTAGTAACCGCAGTTTATTTGCGGTTTCTGAGGCTAAAGTCGAAGCTAAAACCCTTCTCAATGGCGGCCAGATGTGCGAAGATCGCCGCCCTAAGAAGAATATCAATGCGAAAAGAGGACTCTTGAGATGCGCATTATCCTATTGGGCGCCCCAGGTGCCGGTAAAGGTACCCAGGCCCAGTTCATTATGGAACAGTATGGTATCCCACAAATTTCCACTGGTGATATGTTACGTGCCGCGGTAAAAGCCGGTACTCCACTGGGTTTGGAAGCGAAGAAAGTGATGGATGCTGGTCAACTGGTTTCTGATGATCTGATCATCGGTCTGGTTAAAGAGCGTATCGCACAGGAAGACTGTGTTAAAGGTTTCTTGTTAGACGGTTTCCCACGTACTATTCCACAAGCGGATGCGATGGCGGCAAACGGTATTAGCATTGATCACGTGATTGAAATCGACGTGCCAGACGAAGAAATCGTTAAGCGCATGAGCGGTCGCCGTGTTCACCCAGGTTCTGGCCGTGTTTACCATGTGGTTTTCAATCCACCTAAAGTGGAAGGTAAAGACGACGTAACGGGCGAAGATTTAGCTATTCGTCCAGATGACGAAGAAAGCACAGTGCGTAAACGTCTTGCGATTTACCACGAGCAAACTAAGCCTCTGGTTGAATACTACGGTAAAGTGGCTGCAGCTGGTCAAACTCAATACAACAAGTTTGACGGTACTCAATCGGTTGCGGCAGTGAGTGAGCAGCTTGCCAGCGTGTTGAAATAACCGAAAAAGCATAATTTACGAGAACGAGTTCTCATATTAGAAAAAAGCCTGCCGATGCAGGCTTTTTTTATGGGTATCGCAATGTTAGCCTCCAAGTGAACTTCATTAACCATGAGCCTAACGTTGAATCCTTCCCCTGCTTTTGGTGTGTTATTGGTTAACCTCGGCACGCCTGATGAACCTAGCCCTAAGGCCGTAAAACGATTTTTAAGGCAGTTTTTAAGTGATCCGCGTGTCGTTGATTTATCGCCGTGGATTTGGCAACCGCTGCTGAACGGCATTATCCTCAACACCCGTCCGGCGAAAGTCGCCAAACTCTACCAAAGCGTGTGGACGCCGGAAGGCTCGCCCTTGATGGTGATAAGTGCACGCCAAGCACAAAAGCTGGCGGTGGACTTAAGTGCCACGTTTAACCAGACCATTCCTGTTGAACTGGGTATGAGTTACGGCAATCCCTCCATCGATGCGGGATTTGAGCGCCTGAAAGACCAAGGGGCAGAGCGCATTGTTGTGCTGCCTTTGTATCCCCAATATTCCTGCTCGACGGTGGCAAGTGTATTCGATGCCGTTGCCCGTTATCTTAAAACCGTGCGTGACATGCCGCAGGTTCGCTTTAATAAAGACTATTTTGACCATAGCGCTTATATTGCTGCGCTGGCACACAGTGTGACGCGCCACTGGAAAACCCATGGGCAGGCCGACAAGTTGCTCTTGTCATTTCATGGTATTCCACTGCGTTATGTGAAAGAGGGCGATCCATACCGTGAGCAGTGTTTTGTCACGGCTAAACTGTTGGCGCAAAAACTTGAGCTGAGCGAGTCGCAATGGCAGGTGTGCTTCCAATCGCGCTTTGGCCGCGAAGAATGGCTCACGCCCTACGCCGATAAACTATTGACCGAGTTACCTGCGCAAGGGATCAAAAGTGTCGATGTGATTTGCCCTGCGTTTGCGACCGATTGCCTCGAAACCTTAGAAGAAATCTCCATCGGTGCGAAAGAAACCTTTTTACATGCGGGTGGCAGCGACTATCGGTTTATCCCTTGTTTGAACGACGATGAATCACACATTGAATTATTACGGCAATTAATCCAAGAACAAGCGGTATCTTGGGTATAGGAGCACTGGCTTCGAACTGATTTTGTGATAGAATCTGCGCCCTTCCGGCTAAGGGGTGGTTTTTTTGTCTCGCTAGCCTAGACTCAATATTTTTAGGATGCTGCTTGGCTTGACCGCCTCGGCAGACGCCAATTAGCATGGATGCCAGGAAAAGAGAGCCACTATGAAGTTTCCCGGTCAGCGTAAATCAAAACATTATTTTCCGGTTAAAACCCGAGATCCGCTGCTTGAACAGCTGACTCAACAGCCTCAGCCGTTTGCGACCTATATCAGCGGTATTGATCAAACTTTAGTGGATATCGAAGCGAAAGTGGAGGACGAATTGCTGAGCCGTTATGGCTTACCAAAAGGCAACTCGACCCTGATCAATGATGAACAGGCCCACAGACTCTACACTGAGTTAAAAATTCATGGCTTGATTAGCGATGAATTTGCTGGTGGCACGATTGGCAACACAGTGCACAATTATTCTATTCTGGCCGATGACCGTTCAGTGTTATTCGGGGTGATGAGTCAGAATATCGAAGTGGGCAGTTACGCTTATCGCTATTTATGTAATACCTCTTCTAAAGTCGACCTTAACTTTCTACAGCCTGTAGATGGCCCTATCGGTCGCTGTTTTACCTTGATTTCTGAGTGTGGCGAGCGGACATTTGCGATTAGCAAAGGCTCGATGGATAAACTCACGCCTGAATATATTGATAAAGATGTAATACAGGGCAGCTCTGCCTTAGTGCTGACCGCATATTTAATGCGCGCCAGCGATGGCGACCGTATTACCGATGCGGCCATGTGCGCCATCGAATACGCAAAAGCCGCCGAGGTGCCGGTAGTATTGACCTTAGGCACGCGTTTTTTGATTGAAGAAGATCCGCAATGGTGGCAAAACTTCATCAAAGAACATGTCACCATTTTGGCGATGAATGAAGATGAAGGTGAAGCCTTAACCGGTTCACGGGATCCTCTGCTCGCCAGTGAAAAAGCCTTGGAATGGTGTGACATGGTATTAACCACAGCGGGTCCAATCGGGCTTTATACTGCGGGTTATACTGAAGATTCTGAAAAGCGCGAAACCGTTCATACCTTGTTGCCGGGCGCGATCCCAGAATTTAACCGTTATGAGTTCTCCCGTCCAAAGCTTAAGAATGACTGTGAAACACCAATCAAAGTGTTTGCCCACATTTCACCTTATATGGGCGGTCCAGAAAAAATTGGGAATACTAATGGGGCAGGTGATGGCGCGTTATCGGCGTTATTGCACGATCTGGCGGCTAATACTTTTCACAAGACTAACGTGCCGGGTTCGAGTAAACATAAGCGCGATGGCCTGTGTTATTCCTCGTTTTCTCAAGTATGTAAGTACGCTAACCGCGTCGCCTATGAAGTATTAGCCCAGCATAGTCCGCGTTTATCCCGTGGTTTACCTGAGCGCGAAGACAGCTTAGAAGAATCCTACTGGGAAAGATAAGCCAGTACCTGTATTGGTATTAAGCTGACTGATTTACGCTAGGGCAATAACGGCAAACCGTTGTTGCCCTTATTTTTATGGCGTTTATCAACAATCAATCGGCCAAGCGCTAATTTTAACTACAGGCAGTTGCGAATAAATGTTAACGTTAGTCGGGTTCAGATAGTCCAAATAAAGCGATTATTTAAGGTGGAATTTTCGGTGAAAGCGCAAATCTTAAGAGAAATGAAAGTACTCACGGCCATAGAGCCAGAGTTCGAAGTGCAACGTCGGGTCGCGTTTATTAAAACCAAACTAAAAGAAGCGCGCAGCAAGGCATTGGTATTAGGGATCAGCGGTGGGGTGGATTCTTCTACCGCTGGGCGTTTGTGTCAGTTGGCGGTGGACAGTCTAAACCACGAAAATAGCCAAGGCGGTTACCAGTTTGTCGCCGTGCGTTTACCCTATCAGATCCAAAAAGATGAGCATGAGGCGCAATTAGCCTGTCAGTTTATTCAGCCCTCTAAATTGGTCACAGTGAATGTGCATCAAGGTGTTGATGGCGTACACAGCGCTACCGTCGCCGCGTTAGCCGAAGCTGGATTGCCTTTGCCCGATGTGGCAAAAGTGGATTTTGTTAAGGGTAACGTTAAAGCTCGTATGCGGATGATCGCTCAATACGAACTCGCCGGACTCGTAGGTGGACTCGTCGTGGGGACAGATCACAGCGCCGAAAATATCACAGGTTTTTATACCAAGTGGGGCGATGGTGCCTGCGATTTAGCGCCATTATTTGGTCTTAACAAGCGCCAGGTTCGCCAACTTGCCGCGTATCTTGGTGCGCCAGAGTCTTTAGTGCATAAAGCGCCGACCGCGGATCTAGAAGACAATAAACCGTTACTCGAAGATGAAGTCGCACTGGGGCTAACCTATGCCCAAATCGATGATTTCCTTGAGGGAAAAGACGTCGGCAAGGCGGTTGAGGACAAGTTGATTGGTATTTATAAGGCGACGCAGCATAAGCGTCAGCCTATCCCAACGATCTACGACTAACGCTAAATCGTACACGAATAAGCACTCGCTTGAACTCAGTTCACGAGTGCTTTTTTATGTCTTTTTACCTAGTTGCTGAGCTAGTGGCAGCCTTTACAGCTGTTGGCGTCGCTGTAACGAGGAGACTGGCTGCGATTATTCATTAAAGCTGGCTATCCTGCAGGGGCATCTCACTGGGGGATGTTGCAGAGGAATGTTGCTGAGACCTGTGACAGTGGCATCTGGTCGCAACATTTAGCCACGGCATCTTGTTGTAGGGATTATGGCACGACTAAGTGTTGCCGTGTCAGAGCGATCAGCTGGTTTGGGTATTGGCATAATCCAAATAGGGCGTGAGTAAACAATGCTGCCCCTGCGAAGATGGAAGCGTCATCGCGGTTATGGATTTGTTTTGGGCGGTTAAATGCTGCGCATGGATATCGCTTGCAGACATGGTGAGTCCTAAACACTTTGCAGCCACTTGCCCCGCGATGAGATGGATCTTCGTGTTTGCCATCAACTCAGTGCCGCTTATGCAGATCAGTTCATTTTGCTTGAGTAACACTTGGTCACGATAGCTGCGCCAATCCTCTCCGACCGCGCTGATTTTTGCCATAATAGTGAAGATCTTACGCCAATGATTGCCATTTAACGCTATCAGAGTCGCGACAGCGTCTGGTTGAGTGTAATGCCAGTTGTCAGGTATCAGCGGCGCAGTAGGAAGATAGTAGGCGAAGCTAGCGTAGGGATTACCGATAATCATCGAGAGCGTATAAGTTTCGTTGGAATAAGGCGCTTTCGATCCTAACCCAATTAGGGCTTATGCAGTTAATAAAATAGCGCGGTTTATGGCTGTGGATGTTATTACGGTAAAAAATTTGAAGGATGTTTTTTTCTAACCGTATAATTGGCTTGCTCATTTTATCTTATTGTTATGTAGGAACAGCCATGAAGGCCATCATCATAGGTTCGACAAAACACCTATTCTTAGCCGCATTGTATGCGAGCATTGGCATAGCGCTGGCGTTACTCGCGACCGGGATTTACTTTCTCAATGCGCGCCCTGAATTGTCGTTATGGCATACGGTCGAGCTAGATAATGAGTTCCATTACAATACTAAACTCGCTAGTTTTAATGAGTACTTAGCGCTAGAAGAGCGCTTATTCGCCGAAGTTGAGCGCAAAGTCGTCCAAAAAATTCCTGCCAATGAATTCTCTCCCGTGAACCGCTATGTCAAAAATAGCTTATCCGATCCTGCCCATTGGCCCCAAAATTGGAATCGCAGTTATGAATGGCCCGTAGCCGATGCCGAGTTTGGGATATTGCTGCTCCACGGCATGTCAGACTCGCCCTATGCCTTATCCAATGTGGCAGCGCATTTTAAAGGTAAAGCCCATGTTCTGGGTTTAAGATTGCCAGGGCATGGCACCATTCCGAGTGGCTTAACTGAGGTTTATTGGCAAGATCTTGTCGCCGCGGTGAACTTAGCCACAGCGCATATGCGGCAATCTCTGAAGTGTAAACCGCTATTTGTTGTAGGCTTTTCGACCGGTGCCGCCGTAGCGCTTAACCATGAATTAGAACGTATCAGTCAAGATAAGAACCCAGATTATGCTGGGATGATTTTTATCTCTCCCGCCATAGGGTTAGCGCCATTAGCGGCGGCCGCGCGCTGGCAGAGTTGGATAGGCCGGTTGCTGGAACTGGATAAACTGCAGTGGAACAGCATTCAAGTGGAGTACGATCCCTTTAAATACACTTCTTTTGCGGTCAATGCGGGCGATGTGGTGTATCAATTAGCGCTACGTAACCAAGGTTTATTGGCTGGATTAACTTTGCCGCAAAGGGCACAAATTCCATCGATACTCACTTTTCAGTCGGTAGTGGATGCAACCGTTTCAACCTCGGCTGTGGTGAATAATCTGTATCAAACGTTACCAGAAAAAGGCCATGAGCTCGTGCTGTTCGACATGAACCGACTCGATGTGAATGCCAAAATGGTATCTAATGATCCGCTGGCGGGCTTGTTGGCGAGTATCAATAGTCCTGCGCTGCATTATCGCGGCACTGTGGTGGAAAATATCAGTCACGAAACCACGCAAGTTCAAGCGCGTAGCTTTGGTTTAGCTGCGCAGGGTAAAGTGGTCACAGAAGGCAATGAACAAGTGCGTGCATTAGATCTGTATTGGCCCGCCGGCGTGTATTCCTTGTCCCATGTTGCGTTACCCTTTGGTGTGGATGATGGCCTCTATGGCGCGATCATTCAACCTGATTCACATCGGATCCAAATCGGTGCCACGGCTTCACGGGGAGAGCGCGGTTTATATAGCGTGTCGGCATCGGAAATGTTGCGCCAGAAATGGAATCCCTTTTTCCCGTATCTACTTGAGCGCATGGATGAGTATCGACTCGCCCATATGCACTAGGATTTTGTGATTGATTAACCGCTCAGCTAATCTGGCCTTAACCTTCTTTACCTTTGAACGACTGCCTCTTCAACAGCTTTCTCCTAAACAAGCGCCAGTTAAACAATCAGGCTGCAAACAACCCGATCACGTCCCTGTTCCTTTGCCAGGTACAAGTTATTGTCGGCCTGTTTAAGCCAGTACTCTAAGGAGTCGCTATAGGTGGCATTGGCAATCACAGCGCCAATACTCGCCGTGACATTGAAGCTTCGATTATCCTGCGGATTGATTATCACAGTATCAGCGAGTTGCTGTTTAAATTCATTAAGATGTGCTTCGACTTTCAGGGCATTACACATAGGCAAAATCAGTAGAAACTCTTCGCCGCCGTAGCGCGAGATTAAATCAATATCCCGTTTGAAGAGCGAGGTTAAGAGTTTAGCAACCACTTTTAAACACTCGTCGCCGCCCAAATGACCATAAGTATCATTGATTTGTTTGAAGTGGTCCAAGTCCATTATGGCAAGTGTCATGGCATCTTGACCCCGCTCGCACATCTGTTGGATGAGCGGGAATTGGTGTTCGGTATAGCGGCGATTATAGAGATTCGTCAGCGGATCGCGCTCGGCTAAATCCTTTAATTTCACATTAGCGGCCTCTAAATCTTGGGTGCGCTGCTGTACTTTTTGTTCAAGTTCTTGTTGGTGTTCGAGTAAGGTTTGCTGGTTTGAGGCCAAACTTTCATACAAGCTATAGATCTCTTTAGGGGTACTTTTATCGAGTAGATCATGCTCAAACTTCTCGTCGCTGGCTTTTTCTTGCTTAGCGGGACCGAAATGCTGCGCTAAAAGCGACAGAGGTTCGGTCAGTAACTTACTGATGGCTTTAGTAATAAAAAAGGCGCCGACTAAGGAGCAAAACAGCAAAATTACCGTGTTGACATATTGGCGTTCAGCCAGTTTTAAAAGCGGCACAAAAGGTTCTAAAACATAGAGTTGCCACCCATTGTTTAACTTATGCTGGGCATAGATGTACTCAGGGGTATTTGAATCTAGATTATGCAGGTTCATCAGTTGAAGCCGGGCGCGATATATCTCGCTGCCTTTGCTGAATGACAAGGGGGTGAACGGTGCGAGTCCTAACCCTTGGGAGGCATAAATCAGATTATTGTTCTCATCGGTCAGTAAAATAGATTGCTGCTCATGGTGCAGGTTTTGTTTATCTATGCTGGAAAAATAGCGTAAATCTAAGCTGCCTTCGACTATCCCTCTGGCTTGATTGGGAGCATTTGGACTAAAAATGGGGGCACTGATGGCAACGATTACGTCATTACCAAAACCTCTACCGATAAATGCGGGTGATACAAAGGTTTTATGGTTATAAAACGCTTGGATAAAGTATTCCCTATCCATCACAGAAGGGATTTCTGCTAGGCGGTCTAACTCAACTATATTGGCCATTGGACTGGCTGCGAGTAAGTTGCCTTGTTCATTCGCAATCAGCATGGTTTTAAAACCTTGATTACTATCGTGTATGCTTGAAAGTAATGCCTGCCACTCATTGATGTCTGCATTCGACAGGCTCAAAAACTTGGCGGTACTAGCGATGACTTGGGTGTTGTAAGCGAGATAGTTGTCGGTTGCATGGCTCAAATGGGTTGCCGTATCGTCCAGATTGCGATTAATCATCACTTGTTGTTTATCAATAAAAAAGTGATTAAAGGCTAAGGATGAAACTAATAAACTTACAGTAATGATTAAGGTAAACAAGTAACTGAGCTGCGAGCTAAAAGTGCGCCGGTTAAGATTGGTCAGCTTGCCTTTAAAATGCCATAGGCTTGGAATAGCAACCACACAGAGTTCGCCAATTGCAGCGTAAATCATGCCATTAACGGCTTGTTTTATCGCGGTAAAAGGAATGTGGCTGGCGGGCATTTTAGCAATGACAGCCACATAAATGGCTAACAGCGGGATCCCCAATAATACCCAATAACTCACACTGGCATAGAGTATTTGAATATCTCGGCGCCTTGCAAAACCAAGCCATAATGCTTCGAGTAAAAACAGTAAATACACGTGCGGGCTCGACCACACGATCATGAGCCCCGTTGCGGTAAATAGGGCGGTGATCAACGCATACCAAGGCCCTAAGAGTATTGCCACTATCACCACGGCCACGTTGCCGAGAATCAATTGCACATTAGCGAATAGAGGGATGGGAAAAAGATTCAGAGCTAAGCCGAATACCCCAAAAATAATGGCCAGTCTGAGATGGGTGGTTTGGAAGGCGGGTAGATGCAAAGAAAAGTCCCTTTAGAAAATGGCTTGTGTTAACTGTCTGTGATTATGGCACAAATAAACCCAACGCCTCTATCCCAGTCATTCAATTACCTCCCCAAACAAAGCTATAACGTAAATAGATTGTTGAAGCTGATGATAGAAATGGATTGTCGAAACGGATTGTCGAAACAAATAGTGCCATTAGATGATTTCGCTGAAGATAGGTCAATTCTCGTCAGTCGCAGGCTGACGAATGCTATAACCAATGGATAAGGCCATTTCCGAACGGTTATCGATGAAAATTGTGTCATTCAGAACATAAACTAAGCAGTTGTTCAAAGAGATCTCATGAAGCCCTTGCGCAGTTGCAAGGCAATTGCTACAGTTCTGGCTCACTTAAGATAAACCCCATAAACAGTATCTTAGGTGATAAGTGATTTAAAAAATTAGCTTGAAATAGCCAGTACGTTATAACGGACTAAGTCAGCGCTAATAATACAATTCACTTAAACAATTTCGGTATGTAGCGCAGCCCGGTAGCGCACTGTCATGGGGTGTCAGGGGTCGGAGGTTCGAATCCTCTCATACCGACCAAATTCAAAATAAAAAAGCCTGTAAACTTAATAGTTTGCAGGCTTTTTTATTTTAATCCGATTTTAATATTCATTTTTAAGCGGTCAAACTATGGTCGAACTCAGGTCAAACAGGCTTTCAATAACCGAGGCCATTCAGGCCCGTTTGCCTTAGTTTTTCTAGGCTAATTTGCCATGTTAATCTCTGCATGTGGTACCTCAGTCCATTCCAAATGATCACGAACATAGACCTTGGTAGACTTCGAATCGGTATGCGCCATGCGGCCTTGAGGATCAATCCCCATATCCGAAAACAGTCTTGCAGATAGGGCGCGGATTTCATGAAAAGTCGGCCGCTGATTAACTTCAAGGTGACTAAATAATCCAATGTCATCCCTTACCGCAGAAAATGCTCTGCTAAGGTAGTTTGGATCAAGCTGATAACGATGGTTTGTTTCAGCGCTTTGCCTAGTATTTCGCTCAGGAACCCGATGAACAACATACGGGCATAAAATCCCATCACGGCTTCTATCTATAATCCCTTTAATCTCCTGACCAATAGGGATAGCGACATGGCTAGCTTCCTTTTCCTCAACTTTTTGCCTATGGATAAACAGCGTTCCATAAATCCCATCAACCGGAGCCTCAAACCAAATACAGCCGCATTGCCCATCCTTAGGTTTTTTAATGCTGTACTTAATTCGAGAAATTTCTAACCTTGCCTGTGATGCTTGAAGCGCTAACTCCATTGCTGTTTGTAACCAAAGTGGCGCCGCAGCGTGGATAAGTTTGAAAGCATCCAAACTTAAGCGTTGGCGTTCTTTGCCTTTGGTTTTACGCTTTTTCATCTTTTTGGCGGCAGGGTTATCAACCATCAGCGATTGATCAATGGCGTAATTAATCAACTTTTCAATGAAACCCAGTTTGCGATTATGCACATTCGCACTCGCGTTAGGATGGTACTGGTTAAGAAATCCATTAATATGCTCAAGGCCAATATCCTGGCTTGGTATAGCCTTGAAGTACTCCTTCACTCTCGACGCATCGTTTAGCATAGTGCTAGCGAATTGCTTACTGGGTGACTCCTCTTTGAAAATGATCTCCATCAAACGGTCAACATGATCAGCAAAAGGAAGTTGCTGCTCAGATTCAATACCGCCCGAAGCCTTTATCAGGTCATCTACAATCAACCCAGAACTTGGGCGCATGATCCGGTTATATTCATTTGCTATCTGTATTGCTTGGATTTTATCTTTACCCAGTGATTTCCTAATACCGTTAATCAGGGTAAAGCGGTAAACGCCAGAGTCGATCTCATATCTTAGATATGAAGGAAGATTCTTATTTACCGGCATTTTTGGGCGCACCATGATACTTACACCGATTCCGCGACCAGATGCATAACCGCATTACTGACAACCTGCGGAACGCCAAAATACTGATCCTCATACACATAGACAGTGCCACTAATGACGGCACCACGAATTTTACCTTTCAATATCCACGTAGAAATCGTTCTATTTTGCGGCATTGACCCTTTAGTGAACTCGCGGCTAGCCCATTCGCGTGCCTTCATTAACTTTGCTGTGTTTTTCATAATAGCCTCTCTTATTTGCTATGACGTTTGTATGTTTACTTGGCCTTAGGCCGATTCCATCGCAGGAACATAAATGCCTTCAGCGTTGATTTTTGTGGTGCAATTACCTTCTAACTCCTCTCTTTGCTGTCAGGTCATTTACCTACCGTTGCCAATTCCTTGTCCTTAGGTGCGAAAAACAGTGCGACGGGGCCATCTTCTGTGTCGTGAATACTCAGCAAGAATGAGCCGGCCTTGTCGCAAACGGGGTTCCAATCGCTGATATCGTTATCGCCCTCGTCAAAGTAGCGCTCGATCTGATTTTCAGGGGCATCGAGTTCAAACCAAATCGCCACAAACTCGCCGCCTTGGCGTGCGGCCCATGCTTCACACTCAACACGGGTCACGCCTTCATCCCACTCGGGTAAATCTGGATGGGTCCAATAACCTTCTTCACGTTCAACTGTTGCTGCTTGTATCGACTTCATGCTGCTTCTCCTTGGCGCTGGGCTTGATTTGTTTGCCATGCGGGCAAATCAGTGTTTGATACTCGCCAATCAAGCTCGCCAGCCTTGTCATAGGCCACTGAGCCGCCATATTGAGCACCCTCAAAAGTAAATGTCGCAGTGCAATACAGTTGTGGATATGCACCGTTAAACGCCGTGAAGGTTAGATCAGGGCGCAGTGATAACAGCTGTTGCTTAAAGGCTTCGGCCTTAGCATTGTGTTCCGTGATGTCAGCTTGCTTGTGCGAATGGCACGCCGCGTTGCAATAAAACGCCTCACCAATGCAGATCACCGCTTCAATGTCCGTCGCATTACCTTCATCGTCTTCGGCTTTAATTGGGTTGCCGCAGTGGTAACAGGTAAAACACCAACCATCGGCCAGTAACACTTGATAAGGCACGTTGCCTTGCTCAGCGTATTGGTCATATTCAGGGCAGCGAGTCACTGACATATCATCTTCAAAGGTCAGATTAAGTTCGCCCGCACCTATGCGACGAGCGGCAGCAGCATGTTGATGAAACACAATGCATGCGGCGCCCTCGCAATGTTCTTGTACTTGAAACGCTTTAATCTTGGGTGTGTTCATGCTGCTTCTCCTTTTATCCTGAGTTTTGATTCTGCGTTGAGTGCGAATACTTCGGCGTCGGCTTGGCCGAAGTCGCTGCACTCGATGGCGTTAAAAGACTTACAAATGCCCCAACCGTGATAGTTGTTTGGGGTGTACTTCACTTCGATTTGTTGTTGATCGCACATCAAGGTGGAGTAGGGCTTAGATAGCGTGACCACACCCGCTTTAGTGCTGAACGTATTCATGCCGCCTCCTTGTTTTG
The DNA here is from genome assembly GCF_031931965.1 of Shewanella sp. SP2S2-6. Lineage (NCBI taxonomy): Bacteria > Pseudomonadati > Pseudomonadota > Gammaproteobacteria > Alteromonadales > Shewanellaceae > Shewanella > Shewanella sp. SP2S2-6. The sequence continues at coordinate 106,526 of NZ_JAUOEQ010000010.1, forward strand.
GTTGTCGCTGGTTTGGCTGACAGGCGAATGGCAGGGCAGGCGCATTGAGTGATATCGGTACGAATACACTATGGTGCGGTTAATGCCCTTAGCGAGGTTGGTTAAGCCGTTGCCCAATGCTTGCCAGTACAGGCAATCTAGTGCGCCGAGCGCCAGCGCGATTTTGATGCTGTCGCCCGTTGTTGCCTTGAGTAGCAGGTTCAACTTATGGCTGCGGTAATGATTTAACAGATGGCGAAACGCCGCTGATTGAGTCATTTAGGCCACCTGCTTCGGTTGCAAAGAGCCTGATTGCAAATGAGTTAATTGCAGCTTGGCCCAGTCGATGGCTTTAATGGCCTCGACCGTGGCGGCGATTTGCTCTAACTTCTTTTGCCCGCGCATAAAGTTCGACAGTTCAATACCGTGGCGAGCCGCCGCGCGTTCGGCGGGCAGGGCACTGGTGTAATGCAGCGTTAACGCGGCAATCACCTCGGGTGAACTAATGCGGGTGAGCGATAGCAATAACGAAACGCGCTCTTGTGATTCAAAGCCCGGGAGTAAGTGGTTCATCATTCAAAATCCTCAATGCTTAAGCCCAACTCTTTAGCTAGTTTGATATTCTCGATGCGGCGGCGTTTATCCAAGCGAACTTTATCTTCAGCCGATATCCTCACGGACTGAATTACAGGTTCCTTTTCCTGCTGAAATCGTACTGCTTGTGTTTTAGGTGCAACTATTGATGGCGATGTGGTAGATGAGTTGGCGACTTTCATCACTTTTAGCTTTCGCGCTTTAGGTGCGTATTTAGCGCGTTTTTGCGCTTTGATACTTTCCTTATGCGCTTGGTAGTACGCCCTTGCCGCAATTTGCTTTGGGGTGAGTTGTTGATTCATGCTTCACCTCTGTTCCATTCGTGCTCAGGGCTTGCGTCCCAGTAGCAAAACTCCATAAAGTTTTTAAAGCCGTCGCCGTACTCTAAATAACGCTTATAGCGCTGCTGTGACTTAGTTGTTTTTCGAATACAGCCAATGCCACCGTATTCAACCTCCCAAGTTGGGTGGCAATGACGAACAACGCCAGGCTTGTCATCATCAAAGTTAACGCCAAGGTGATGACCGCAATCTTTGATGATCACGCCAGCGCGGCCATTCACTTTAACTAAGCGGCCTATTTCGGCTGGAACAGCGTAATGCTGTTTGATGTAGTCAAATTGGCTCATGCTGATTTCCTTATCTTTTAACCAAGAAACGGTGCAGACCTTTGGCGGCACGAATGGCGACAGTGCGGTCGGTGGTAAACTTGCCACCGGGCAACATCCAACCTTCCTTAAACGCGACGATATGGCCAACGCCGATTTTGATATCGCTGTGTAGCGGTTTGTCATCAGTTAACATGCTGCATTCCTTCTCTCGTCATCACACTCAGCAGGGCTAGGCTGCGGCTTCGCCGTTAAACACCACCAGATTGATGATGGGTTTCTTGGTTTTGGGGTTCACCTTGTCCGACAGCTTGTGATAGCGAATATGCACATCGCGGTGGGCTTCTTGGGTCATGGCTAACACGATATATTGCTGGCACAGCGCGGGCGTCGATAACGAATGCGACAGGCGTTGTGGCTTCATGGTTTCAAACAAGTGCTGCGCCATATCATCCAACTTAGCTTGGTACTCGTCGGGGCTCAGTTGACGGCGGTTAGGGTGTGCGCCTACAGAGGTGCTGCACTTTTTGGCCGCTTGATTTTTCGCTAAGGTCATGGACACGCCGTAAACAAAAAACATAATTGCCTCCAACAAGGTGAAACTATCGCCGTTATCGTTACTGGGATATGGACCATCACCCCTTGGTTGCCTAAATCGTGAATGTTCGCAGCGGCTCTACTGCTTAGCGGCCGACGGGCGCGGCTGTCGTCATCGTGTGCAGCGGATGCACATTAGCGACGGCTTGCGAGTCGTTACGCCACACCATCACCTTGCCGTACAAACCTTGTTGGGGCTCAGTGAAGCGCAGGCAGAAATTGAGCCCAAGTTCGCCCGTGTGGCGAATGAACTGGCGGTAAAAGGCAGCGCTTGGGTGGTGATAGGCAAAATGCTTTACTAGCTCATTGCAGCGGGCTTGCACCCGTGGGCAATCCATCGGGTCGGTGTGGCCCTTGGCCAGCGCCATCAAGCAGGCAAAACGTATGGCAACCAGTAGACGAAACTCATCGCGTTGCTTAGGTGTGGTGTGAACTTTCGCTAGAATCATTTCCTTGTCCTCGGTAGTGCCCATTGAGAGCAAAGCTCGAAAGGGCGATCAGTCGTTTATGGTTCAGAATGTCAGTGCTTGGGATTAGCTGTTTGCTGTGCAGTATCTAATCGACACAACCATAGTAGGATAACCTACACTCTAGTGTCAATGTTTATGTAGGTTATCCTACTTTTGTTTTTTAAATTCATGTCTGAGTAACGAAATGCAATGTGATGGGACTGATAAGTTAGATTTAGGGGCACGGTGGCTATGTGCATGAAAGTTCTTCGTAAGGGAGGAGGGTTAACTAAGGTTGTTTGGAATCACCGTGAAAAGGCGAATTTTTTGCAGCAGATTGCGACCATTAAATTTTTGGCAAATTTAATGCTTTTATTTCTAGCGTTGGATGTATAAATAGATTTTGTAGTTTGCAAATGAGATTTATTGATATTGGAGTTTAAGTTATGCATTTAAGTAGGTGTTATTCCAAACTTGAAAAAGCATACTTCAGTCATGTACGGTGTAGATGGTTTACAATATTTTTCTTTCTAACTCCTTAATTATTTCATTTGCTTTTTTTAAACAGTTTTTATCTACACATCCATTTCTATTATTGAATATAATTAAAGAAAGTAAATATGACCTATAGCCTTTTAGTTTGTTTTGTAGCTGATCTTGTGAAAATTTTCTATAAAATACTTTATCATCTGCAAACTCTTTTTTAAATTTTATGAAATTCAAATTGAACAAGTTTTCCATAATAAAGGTTGCGGATTTATTTTTTCGCAAATAAGATACAAGTTTCTTTATTATTTTTATTTTTTTATCAGAAAGTCTTATGGTGCCAACAGGATCTTCTTTATGTATTTTTAAAAAACTGAATGTTTTCTGCTTTTCAATGCTTTGTTTTTTAGTATTTTGTATAACATAGCCATTTAATGATATAGTATTTTCACAAGATTTTCTTTTTGAGCTTTTTAAGGTCAAGGATAAGCTAGAAATATAGATTGATATTTCTTTTTCGAATTGTTCACCTTGTAGGAATTTACTTTCTGAGGATGAGAATAGTAAATCGTCAGCATATCTACTATAAATTATTTTTTTATCTTCACAATATTTTTGTATTAATATATCAATTCTTCTGAAAAGAATATTTGAAATTACAGGTGAAGATGAGAATCCAATAGGTAAGATATCTTTTCCTTTCAAATCTTCGTCTAGAAATGTTTCTGTCACTTTATGTGTTACAGCCATAATAGCAATATCAAGAGGAGAATATTTAGATTTTTCTTTGTCACTACTAAAACAATCTTTAAGTAGTGATTGGATTTCATTAAAAGCTATGGAGTGGAAAAATTTTTTTATATCCAATCGTAGGAAATAATATCCGTGGATGTGAGGTTTGAGGAAGTCGAAGTATGATTTTCCTTGCACGAATCCACATGCAGATGAATTAATAGGGATGTGAGATAAAACGATTTTCGTAATTTTTTCATTAATAGAATGATGATCACTATTTTTTTGTATCTCAAAAAAAACATCATCACCAACTTTTCGCTCAATAACACTTGGTTGAAAATTATCGAGTAAAGCTGTGTTGCCTTTTAAGATTGCATTCTTGAAAAATTCATTGTTAATTATTTTAATTTTCATAAGTACTTCAACCCGATACAAAAGAACATCATTACACCGTAGGTGTGACCCATTAGCAACCTAATTAGGCTGACCAGTGATAGTGGCTATTGGGACTGTGCCCGAAGGCGGGAGGGGCAAGCCCTCTGATACTCGTAAAAACTCATATCTTCCCTCTACTATCGGGTTGAAGCATACGTATAATATCATATAGCTCTGGAAAATGAAGCTTAAATACGCTACCAAATGTTTGTTTTGTAATACAACATTCTTTTTCTATTTGGTCTATTGCAAAATTTATAAAGCTTGTTGTCCAACCATCTGTTTTACCTAACATTTTATTGCTTATCGTACTTGTTTCAAGAGCACTCATATATGCTTTGGCTAATTTACTTGTATTCAGTAAATTTGAATTGATTTCTTTGCCGCTTTTAATTAATTGTTTATAGCTTTCTGGATGAAAGGATTTATAGCTCATGAGAGTCTTCGTTTTACCATTAAAGATCACTCTCATATAATCAATGAGCATATTTTCTGTTAGGTTTTTATTGTTATTTATTCTATCAAAAACAGGGTTCATATCAATTTTATATTTTTCATTAAGCCAGTTATAAAATATTTCTGAACTTGAATCCTGTATTAAGCAACCTTCAATTGTTGTTCTGCAAATATAAAAGTTTTTCATTAGCAAATGTTTTTTAATCGCATTAAATATAAATTCGAATTCAAGTTTAGGTGAGAATTCCTGCTTGGTAATGTCCACTTCAACCTTTTTTGATAAGTTGTTAATTAAAAAAGTGACATTAGATTTTATAGATCTATACTTTTCATTGAAACCTAATTTGTATTTATTCCTTTCCTTTTCTAAATCCTTTAATCCCATTTTAAAGTAATCACCGTTACTGTTATATTTTAATGAGAAATCCCCCGGAGAACCACATAACTTTATTGCTTTATCAGCATCGAACAAAAACATATATGGAATTGCTGAGTTAGAATAAGATGGATTTATTCTTTCACCAACAACATTGCTACTACTTTTATAAATGTCTATGTTATTTAAATGAGGGAAATGTTTTGATAGTTTCATGTTTCCGAAAATCTCAAGTTCAGTTTCCCCTTCTACAAAGAGAATGAAATCGCTAAAAAACAATCTTGCCTCATTGTCACTAAAAATGTTTATAAAACTTTCGTTGTCATAAGTTGAATTCAACAATTTTATATTAGTAGAAAGGTCGTTTGATTTTTGGAAGTTATATACATTTTGCTTATCTCTGAACCTTTTTATTACTTCTTTTACAATGTTTGGTGAATGCGTGGTTATGAAGACTTTAGGCCTTGCTAATTTGCTTTTACTTCCCTCTATATATTGGTAATGGTTATAAATATCATGTATGAGTACCTCATTCATTTTAGGGTGTAGCCCGAGTTCTGGCTCATCGATAAAAACGAATGGAGTAATATATTCTCTTTTTGAAATGGTAACTAGAATTTTTAGAAATATTTTTATAAAGTGAAAGGAATTTGTTCCATCTGATTGGATTTTTAAATCATTTTCATCTATCTCAAACTTATACCCTTTAAGCCCAGCTTTAATATAACTAAGTACTTTTTCCTTTGGTGTGCTAGGCTTGGTTGATATGATATCGTTTAATTCATTAATATATGTCCGATAGGAGTTTCCTTTAGCTGAATTAATCGATTCATCAAAAAAATTGATGACAGCTTCGTCATCAATTCTGGATAGGTTGAATGATTTCAGCCGAGATATCAAATCCCATAAGCTATCCCATTCATGAAGATCCATATGGCGGGGCTCAATATGAAAGAATGGATATAAATATAGAATCAGATTACGAGTTTTCTTATCCTTAGTTAACCATTTCACCGAACCATCATTATATATGTTAAGTGTTAGTGTGAATGAAGTATTGTCAGCATCAAATCTATTGAGTGCATATATACCTCTTTTATGTGCAGGGATTAATTTTCTGGATATAAATGAGAAGTATTTGTCATTTGGTTTTTTTCGCGTAATTCTATATATTCTAGTTGTATCAAAAGTGACTGATATAGTTCCTTTATAAGAGTAATTAGAATGCAGCTTTGGTGATATTTCTTCTTTCCCATCTAACTTGTTATAGAAAAATTTTAATGCCTTAAGTAAGTTAGACTTACCTACATTGTTTCTGCCAACGATACAGTTCATATCTTTCAAATCTTTTACTTCTAACTCATCAAAAGATAGTAAGTTTGTAATCTTAATCGATTGTACTGTCATAGATCGCTCAGTTTCTATATGGTTGGTTGCAAAAATGTTATTGTTTGTATGGGTGGATGTGTTAGGCTCTCGTACTTTATGTTTATTAGGTTAAGAATGTCAAAGATATTCTAGAGAAAATGCGAAATTCAAATTTTCATATCATGTACTTAACCTACGAAGAGTTACTTACATAAGATATTGGTTGAAGAATAATAGAATGTTTGTTCTATTATTGAAATTTCTTCTAATAAGTCTTTTCAGATGAAAACATAAGGAGAGTCATAGTTTTAAATTTACTAACCTAACTATTCCAAATATTTAGAACTGACCACCAGAACACCCAACCTATAATCTTAATATCTGCCATTTTTTCAGGCTGGATAAATTCGTCTGGAAACTCATCATTGTTGTAGCTTTTGATACGAATGCCACCACCTGGCATACGGTAGAGCATCTTTACTCTTAGCATGCCGTCATGATCTATGGCATACATTTCGCCATCGACAATATTCTTTTTACTGGTATCGACGCCAACTGTGGTGCCATGACGCAGGACGGGTAACATGCTGTTACCAGAAACAGTGACACAAGCGGCATGTTGGGGATCAACATTACTCTTTTTTAGAGTAGATTTGGCAAAGCGGAGCTTGCAACCGCCATTTTCTTGCACGAAAGTTGAACCATTACCTGCGGCCAATTCGACTTCGCGGTAAAAAGGTAATGCGACTTCATCATCCCTTAGCGGCGTATCACCATCCCACAAATCAAAGCCAGCATGCCACTCAGCATTAGACTCCACTGTTACTTTAGATTCTACATCGCCATTGAGTAGCCATTCTGGAGTGCATTTGAGTAGTTCTGCTAAAGCTATCAAATTGGCACCTTTTGGTGAGGTGCCATTCTTACCATCTGTTTCCCAATTGCTCACTGATACGCGATTAATACCTACATATTGAGCTACTTCATTCTGAGATAATCCCAGTTCTTTCCTTCGCTCAGCAATTCGTTTTCCCATGGTTTTTTTCATTGACAGCACTTCCAGATATTACATGTAGGCAAGACTACATAAAAACCATGACATTGTAATCGTAGTTTTAGTTTACACATGTAGGAAAACCTACTATTATCTTTTCAAGTTTTTGTTAAATCCATTTCAGGGGTCTTCATGAAAAAGACAGATGTCCTTAACTTTTTTGGTGGAACCGCAGCAACTGCGGCTGCACTGAACATTAAAAGCCCGTCAGTTTCAGGTTGGGGTGAAGACGTTCCCGAACTCCGCGCTTATCAAATCGAGCGCCTAACCCACGGCGCCCTCAAAGTTAACCCCGTTATTGTTTTAGATAATCCTAAGTCGGCGAGTGTGGCTTAGGTTCACTTTAGGTTGAAGGAGGTAGGTACACATGAAAACCAATTCACGTAAAAAAGATAGCCGTTTGAATTTGTTGATGAAAACGATTCATCGGGTGTTGGAGTTACCCAAGATGACGCGCTTTGCGCTGGCGATAGATTTTGTTGCGGCGGTTGAGCGCCTTGGGCTGAGTGAAGTGTTAGCGGCGGAGGGCATTAGCTTTGCGAGTACTCAAGACGTGCACAACGATGCGCGGATAAATGCCCAAAAGCTGTTCCGTTGGCTCGGCCAGTACGAGGGCCAGCATCCGCAGGCAGATCGCTTGTTTCATGTTGAGCAAGCACTGGTGGCGGCACTGCCCGAGCATTTGCGGGTGCAGTATCTCAACGATGTGTTTGGTTGCACTGGGGTGACGGTCATTGCTGACCGCATGAATGACGGCCATGTGTTGCATGTGGCCGATATGGCGGCATCGTTAACCAAAGAGAACGCCGAGGCGCAAGTGGCGGTGATCCATTTGGGCAATGAGCCCAAGCGCGAGCAGTTAGTGGCGGCGCACCGTGAGTTAAAAGAGTCGGCTGCGACCACGCAAGCCAGCATGGCAGCGTTAGAGCTGGCGTATCCGTATTTAGCGAGTCATGGCGGCAAGGCGGCGCAATACGCGGCCGAGAAGTGACCGCGATGCCGCAAGCGAACCTTAACATCAATGTTATCGCCAGTGCTAAGACTGAGCTGCATCAGCAGTTGATCCGCTTGGGCGACATGATCGGCGACGGTTTGCACTTAGAACCCGATGGCAAATGGATTGCGAAAGAGTATGTAAAAGTGGCGCGGGCGTTAGGTTATCGGCCAAAACGCGCGAATCACAGCGCACAGATTAATGCGGTGATGCTTAAGCGGGTGGCTGATGTGCCGTGTGGCCAGTGCGGTTTGGCTTTAAAGCAAACCAAGTCAGGCTCGAAACGCGCCGTGTGTGCCAATGGGCATAAATGGCAGTTGTTGAAATAAGAGAAGGAGTGAATGACATGTTCACAAATCAGTTAAGTGATAACTGGGCGCGTAAAAAGTGCCGTTATCAAATTGCCCGCCACAGTTTGGCGACCGATGCGGGCTTGATACCTAAGATGAAGTGAGGAGCAGAACGATGTTTGATCCTGAATGTTTAATTTGTTGTTTGGAGGGCGGCGCCGCGTGTTCGGTACATGGGCAAGTTAGCAGTGCTGATGGGCCCGCCGTGGCCACGCTTACCGAGATGGAAACCGCGCAAGTGACGTTACTCATGATGCAAGCAAAGCAGTTAATGCTTAAGGCGATGGCGCTTAAATCTAAGTCGAACATGCCTAATAGCACTGAGCCTAATGTGGCTGAGCTTAGCGCCAAGGAACTATATGCCAAGGACTCTAGCGCGGCAACTTCTGAACGGGCAGCGTTAAGTGGCGTGAACATGGGCAAAGACATTGCCTGTTTTCATGGGCATACCACGGCGGAGTTGTTTAAGCGAACGCAGGTGGGCCGAATGGTTGAGGTGTTAAGGAGCTGCGATGAATTGCAGCATAGTTGCCCCGAGCGTTTGGCGGTTATCGCGACCGACATAGTGGATAAGGCGTTGCTGGGTAGTAGCAAGCAGTTGTTGCTTCCAACGGTGAGCATTGATTGGATCATGAATTATCTGTTGATGGAAGAACAACGCGCGGAACGTTCTATTGCGCTATTGGCGGCGGATGTAGGCGCGGCCGATGCGAGTGCGGTTGATATGAGTGCAATAGCGAAAAGCCGCAACGTGCACATTAAACGGCGTGATTTTTTTAGCCAGTTGCGCAGTAACTTGGCGCACAAGGTTTACTTGCTTGGCAGTGAAGGCGAGCGAGCGGAGGGCAACGGGGCGCATTGCAGTTGACCCGTTGTTGTAGACATAAGAAAGCCCGCTAAAGTTTGGCGACTAGGTGCGGGCTTAATACCTAAGTGAGGCTATTACATGTTACGTATACATGATGGTTTCGTCAATTTTACGCAGTGGGTTGCTCTGTTTGGGGGTGACTTATGAGTATGGAATTGATGGTAAAAGCGATGAAGGCCAAAGTGGGTAATCCACTGCGCAAGCTGGTGTTGATCAAGCTTGCCGATAACGCGAACGATAATGGTGAGTGTTGGCCGAGCCATCAGCATATTGCAGATCAGTGTGAGATTGGTCATAGCACAGTGAGAAAGCACATTGCGGCCTTGGTTGATATGGGTTTTGTCACGGTTAAATATCGTAAGGGGCCTAAGGGCAATTTAACCAATATTTATACAATTTCAATCTGCTACGAGGTAGCACCCTCTGTGCTAGCAGATAGCATAGGGGTGCTACCAGATAGCAGACCCCCTCTGCCACGAGATAGCACAGGGGTGCCACCAGATAGCATAGGTATGCCACCAGATAGCAGACCCCCTGTGCCACCAGATAGCACCGGAATCAGTCACTCTTTTGAACCTATCAAAGAATCTTTAAAAGATAGTTGTCCAGCAACGAGTGCTAAGTCGGTTTTCAATGCGTTTTTCAAAGCCTATCCCGCCCATCGCAAAGGCGGCTCGGATTCGGCTGCGTGGAAAGCGTGGAAGGCCGAAAAGCTGACCGATGCCGATTGCGTGTTGGCGGTGACGTGGTTGAAGGAGGCTGCGGCGCTGGATACGAGTTGGGGCTTTAGCGCTAACGGCCAGTTTGTGCTCGGTATTACCAAGTTTATCCGCGAACGCCACTGGCTCACGCCGTTGCCAAGACCAATGGCCACAGCGGTTGGGCAAGTGGATTGGAGCTACGCGGTGTATGACCCAGAGGACCCCTTGATATGACTGCCTATCAAAATACGAGCATGAAATCACTGCAGACCTTAATCCGCCAGCCGCTGGTTGGGCAGGGCGAACGGGTGATGCAACCTGAGCCGACGGCAATGGATATGGCGATTGTGGACAGCGTGTTTAGCAAGTTGCGGGTGTTGTTCCCTGTGAGTGCGCCACGGCCTGAGGATGAAGCAACCCACAAAGGTGAGTGGCTTAAAACCTTGGCGGCGCAAGGGATTGCGAGCCGCGAACAAGTGCAAGCGGGGCTGAATCGCGCGAGACGCGAGCAGGGCGATAGGCAGTTTTGGCCGACACCGCGCCAGTTTGCGCTTTGGTGCCAACCGACAGCCTGTGATTTGGGGTTGCCCAAGTTAGAGGCGGCGTTTAAGGAGGCAACCCGCCATTACCATCACCCTGATAAGCATACGTGGAGCCATGATGTGGTGCGTTTAGCGGTGCGCGAGACGGGCAGTTGGATGTTTGCGACTGGGCTTGAAAAGGACGTGTTAATGACGTTTGAGCGCAATTACACAGTGTTATGCAGGCGCTTTAGCCGTGGCGAGTTAACCGATGTTGAGTTGCCAAAGGCACTACCCGAAACGGTGACGCGGCCCACTGAGGCGGCAAAGGCGAAATCAATTATTGCCAATTTACGAACCAACCTTGGGCTTAAGGGGGCAAATGATGGCGAATAAACCTCTGACACAGCGCGAACGCTTGATGCGCATCATCACCGGCAAACGGTTTTGGACTCTGTTTGAAATCCAGCAAGAAAGCTTTAACCGCTTTGGGGTTCACGACAGCGAGACAGCGTTAAGTGCGCGGTTTCGGGATATGCCGATGAATCAGCGGGTAAAGCGCATACGCTCGGGTACCCATCACACCTTTGAATATCGGTTGGAGGGATAGATGGCGCAGGTGATGACAGCAACAGGCGTAGAGCAAGGCAAGTTAAACGATGCAGTATTGCGCCGTTGGTTGCGGGCAGGGATAACGCGGGACTTTCGGGACACGCAGTTTCCGGCGGTGCGGTTACGGGCTTCGACCGATAGACGCCAAGCCTCGGTGTATTTAGTGATGAACGAAGCGGGCAAAACCGTGTGGCAAAAACAGGGCGTGTGGCCAGTGATGTGCTTGAAGACCTTTTTAGCGGAGTTACCCAGCTTGCTCGCCAAACGCAGCATGGGCCAAGCGGTAATCAGCAACGAGTTTGCCACGGTAGCGCAATTGCTGGCGTGGTTTGTCACCCATGTGGAATGCAACCGCACCTTAAGCAACAGCTGGCGCAGTAACTGTAAATCGTTAGTGAGTAAACATCTCAGCGGCTGCTTTGGTGAGTTACCGCTCAATGAGCTGAACTTTATCGCAGTGGACAGTTATTTAATCAAACCCATGTTGGCGCAGGGCTATTCGGCCAATTACATCAAAGCGGCGGTGAAAGTGTTAAAGCGGGCTCTATCGGTTGCGGCCGATTTACGGGTGTTAGACACCAATAGCTTGGCGGGGTATCGGGTACAAATGAGTTTGAAGATGCCGCCTTTGGTGGGCACACAATTAAGCGAGTCGGACGTGGGCCCATTATTCAGTGCATTGCGAAATGCAGCAAGACCGGTGGCGATGCTGTTTGTGCTGATGCTGATGTTCGGTACCCGCATAGGTGAAACCCGTTTAGCACGTTGGGACCACTTTGCCGGCGATTACTGGTTTATTCCCGCCGAGAATGCCAAGAACCGCCAAGAGCACCGCTTACCTATGACGCCGACAGCCAAGAAGCTGATAACCCATTATGCCCACTGGCAATACACGCATGTGGGCAAGCGGGCGTTTTTGTTCCCAGGCGAAGTAGGGCCGGTGAGCATACGCACTGCGCAGTATTGGAGTGAAACGATTCGGTTTAAGGCGTTTACATCGCATGCACTGCGCAAACTGTGCCGCACCATTATTGCCGACATGGGGGTAGATACTATGGTGGGAGAGCGGATTTTGAATCACACCTTGCCGTTGCTGCTGCGCACTTACGTTAACAGCACCTTAGATAAGGGCATGTTGATGGCGTTGGATGCCTACCATGCGCACTTAATCACGCTGGGATTTGATGATGTGGCGCCCGAGATAATGCGCCAATCGACCACTGAGACGAGCGAGCCGGATGAGCCAATGTTAGTGGGGTGGTTATGACAATAACAAATAGAACGAGTGAGTTATGGACTTCACGCAGGAGGATTTATGGCTAATCGCGCCGCGGATGTATTGAAAGTAGGGCGCCGTTTACGGGGCATGACCCAAGACGAAGTGGCGGAGATTTACGGCATTAGCCGCAACACTTACCAACGTTGGGAAAATGGTCGTACTACTGCGCCCTATGACGATGTGACATCGATATGCCTTGATGTGTTTAAGCTTTCGATTGAGAAGATAAATGAGGTGGCCAATGGGCTTTAGCGATGAACCCGAGCAGAGGATGAACATTAAGGCGTTGCGGTTAGGGTTGTATCGCTGGGGCCGTTATTGGGTGTACCAAGAGTTGGGCAAGGGGTTTTCGAACCGTAGCGCCTGCGACCGTTTAGGTGAAGCCTTGGGCGGCGGCAACCTAAAGCATGAACTCAACGTGCCTGCCCATGTAGCCCATTTTGACCACCTCGTTGAGCAGTTATCCATTAACTGCAAACGTGCCATCCGTGCCCATTATCTGTGTAAAGAGCAGTGGGCCTTAATGGGATTTGACAGCAAAAAGTCTTACATCTTCTGGCTAAGAAAAGCCGAAATGGCACTGCTAGATAGGATGAATTAAAAGGAACGCCCTCTTGCGAGGGCTGGCGGGTTAGACGGTTGTCCACCAAGACTGCTAACCCGTTGTCCGGATTTTATCAAAGGTTCGGACAGATACCTATGCAAAGTAATTAACTATTAAATGATGCACTGAGCTTAGGTGTGAGTTCTATATTGATCATAATAAAACTAGGCTTTTACAAATGATTGTTTTGTGGATTTATCGTTTTGGTGCTCTTGCCACAATACGCCTTTATGCATTTGCTTGGGCTAACGCCAGTTACCCCCAAGTGTTTTACGGGGCAACCCAAACACTCTGTAAGTTAAGTGTTAGTTAACCTGAATTAGTAATACGACTAGAGGCAATCGAGATTGCTTTATTACTTAGAATTTATAACTTATCTAATGGACTCTTTGTCCCTGCGTAATGTTGGCCAAGCACATGGGTGTAGATTTGTGTTGTACTAACGTCATTATGGCCAAGTAGCTCCTGAACACTTCTGATATCACTGCCCGATTGAAGTAGATGGGTTGCAAAGCTATGTCTAAATGTATGGCAGGTAACACGCTTAGTTATTTTGATGTTACGCACCGCATTGCCGAGCGCTTTACGAATAACACTCTGATGAAGATGATGCCTGCAAAGCGTTCCTGTATAAGGATTAATGCAGGTTGTGGTTGAAGGGAAAATGAACATCCATCCGTGTTGCTTAAAGGCATTTGGATACTAACGCTCTAACGCATTGGGTAGGGAAGGACCGATCCCTTGTTGGTTGTCACTGTGTTGAATCTCCATTGCTTTATTAATATATGCTGTGAGTTTAATGGCACATTTATGGCTAAGGATTGTTTGTCTATCTTTATGACCTTTACCATCCCTCACAGTCAACGAAGCTTGTTCAATATCAATATCTTGGATACGTAACCTGAGGCATTCTGAAACTCTAAGTCCACTACCATAGAGTCGTTCTATTATTAGCCTATCGCGGCCATCAAGCTCATTTAGTATTAGTGAGATTTCTGAAGGGGATAACACTGTAGGTAAATAACGTTGTTTAGTGGCATAGCAAAAACCTAAATTTCCAAGCTCATGATGCAAATGCTTCTGGTACAAATAGGCTAACGCGTTCAGTGCAATTTTTTGAGTGTTGATAGCCACATTCCGTTGATTGGCAAGGAAGGTTAAGAATTGTGCGACCTCCTCTGTTCCCATCGTTTCAGGATGACGCTTGTGGTGAAAGTTAATGAACGCCTTGATCCAATACAGGTAGGATTTTTCTGTTCTGATACTGTAACCACGCATGCGCATTTCTTCTTGAACACCGCTTAAAAAAGGGCTTTTTATACTCATGATAGCAATCCTTGCGACACTGTTTATATGTACAGTATTATTTAGAAATCGCTGAAATCAAGGAAGATTGTAAAATTTTTTGCGCGTTTACACTTATGAATTCCCATGTATTTTAATAATTATCAATGGCTTATATTTTAACGGTTCGAGTTAATAGGTTTGGAAAACGCGCATGCGCGTTTTTCCAGATGGTGTATTTGAAAAAAAGCTGATAAGTTCCTTTTATTACAAGTAATTAACAGTGCGCGTTTTTACTGGTCTAATGAGGTAAATGCGCATGCGCACTAATAAAATGTTAAGTTTCTTTCTCGGAGTGTATGAATGACCCAAAATGTTTCTGATCGCTTAATATTGAAAACAATATATAGGATGTACCTCTCTGAATTTAAATCCTTTGATAAAGAAAGCAGAGTAAATAAAATTTATGTTCCGATTGATTGTGACCGTGTAGCAAAAGAATTAAATATGGATAACGAAATAGTATTTGGTCGTTTATATTACCATTTAGAAAAAAAACATGGATATAAGCAAACTGATGGTAGTTCTGTTAACTTATTCTGTTTAGAAATTGACGGTGATCGCCATGTTGTGCATTTTCCTCTTTTATCTGCTGTGTTAGCTGAAGAGGAGCAATCGTTCTTAAGGTTTACAATACCAATTGCTATCTCTTTTATTGCATTAGGGCTATCCATATTCACATTGATTACAAAATAAAAC
>NZ_JAUOEQ010000011.1:0-117320 GCF_031931965.1 Shewanella sp. SP2S2-6
CTATTTTTTATAGAGAGTGGTTCCTAGCAAATAACTAACGAGTTGTTTGGTAAGAACAAAGCATTTACTTCCTAGCCTACTGAAGTGAATGTGTTACAAAGCTCGGTTACGAGTTAAATCATAAGTCTGGATCCCCTTCATTTTTTAGAAGAGAGTGCCTAGGACACCGTAGATGTTAAACGGGAACAATACGTTCAAATTAATATGTCCGGGTCCCCTTCGTCTAGAGGCCTAGGACACCGCCCTTTCACGGCGGTAACAGGGGTTCGAATCCCCTAGGGGATACCAATTTTAATCAAGGTTTATCGAAACTTTGGTTAAAGACAATAAACCACCTCAAGGTGGTTTTTTTGTGTCTGAATTTTGAATATTAAATCGAGATCTCCCCGATTCATTTATGAGTCATACGCGTCGAGTTATTTGCCGATTCCGAATTTACCCACCAATCAAACCATCCACATTAAGATAAATGATGCTTCGAGAGACATACTTAGTGCGCTGAAGTCATTCTGTTCAATCGTGTGATAAGAATTATTTAAGTGTTTTTCTGCTTAACCTTGTACTAGCCCATGGTTAAAACTCACCTTTCGGATTATTGAGTGTGTTGGCACTTTGAATGCTGCTACTTTCAATACTGATAAGTTGAACCGTTAATCGCGATTTATCTCATGCTTCCAATCGCTAAACGATCGCAATTTGAAGTGAACCGTTCTTACGGTAGCTATTGTAATAGCTGAATAGCGTATCGTTGCGGTGAATATGAGGGCGGTGTAAGAGTGAAGCTTTGCGGGAAGAGGGCAGAATTAGGCGGAGACTTACTTGAGATAAAAAAGGCGACACTCATTGCTGAGTGTCGCCTTTCGTCATTTAACTTTTAATTTAGTCTACACCTAAGAATCCACCGGTTTGGTGTGCCCATAGCTGAGCATAAATACCGCCAGCGGCAATAAGTTCTTGATGCGTGCCTTGTTCGACGACTCGGCCTTGATCTAACACGATTAGCCTGTCCATTGCGGCAATGGTCGAAAGTCGATGAGCAATTGCAATCACTGTCTTGCCTTGCATTAACTCATATAAACTTTCTTGAATGGCGGCTTCGACTTCGGAATCAAGCGCTGAAGTGGCTTCATCAAGCAGCAAAATCGGCGCATTTTTTAATAAAACCCGCGCGATAGCGATACGCTGTCTTTGGCCCCCAGAAAGTTTTACACCACGTTCACCGACTTGGGCATCTAAGCCATGATTACCGTGAGGGTCACTTAGATCCTTAATAAAGTCATTGGCTTGAGCTTGTTTAATGGCGCTATCGAGCTGCTCTTCACTGGCCGTTGGATTGCCGTAAAGAATATTCTCGCGGATGGTGCGGTGCAACAGTGATGTATCTTGGGTCACCATACCGATTTGCGAGCGCAGTGAATCCTGCATAACCGTCTTAATGTCTTGATCGTCAATATTAATCTGACCTTTCTCGACATCGTAGAAACGCATTAACAGATTCACTAAGGTCGACTTACCCGCACCAGAACGTCCCACTAAGCCAACTTTTTCACCTGCCTTAATATTCAGATTCAGATCTTCAATCACCCCAGTCTGCTCGCCGTAATGGAAACACACTTGGTTGAAATCAATCTTACCCTGATTGACGACCAACGGCTTGGCGTTTGGCTCATCTTGGATGATCGTTGTTTTCGATAAGGTGTTCATCCCATCGGTGACAGTGCCGATATTTTCAAATAACGAACTGATTTCCCACATGATCCATTGTGACATGCCGTTTAAGCGCAGTGCTAAACTGACCGCAATGGCTATGGCGCCTACCGTGATTGCATTATCAGTCCACAGAGCTATCGATACAGCGGCAATGCTGAATGCGAGTATATAGTTGATAATTTGCACGCTGACACTGATGCCCGTTACTAAGCGCATCTGGCGATAAACCGTGTCTAAGAATATCCGCATACTGGATTTGGCGTATTCGGCTTCTTTTTGCGTGTGGGCAAATAGTTTCACTGTGGTGATGTTGGTATAACTGTCGACAATACGGCCTGTCATGGTCGAGCGCGCATCGGCTTGTTCGGTAGAGACTCTTTTCAGCCTAGGTACAAAGTACCATTGCAGCCCAACATACAGTGCAAGCCAGATGAGCATAGGTATGACTAAGCGCAGATCTGCGCTGGCGATCATCACTAACATAGAAGTGAAATACACGAGAATGTATACCAATACATCGAGTAATTTCATCACAGTTTCGCGCACGGCTAGGGAGGTTTGCATGACTTTGGTGGCGATTCGGCCAGCAAAGTCATCTTGATAAAATGACACACTTTGCTTTAGCAAATAGCGATGTGCGAGCCAACGGATCGACATAGGATAATTGCCGAGCAAGGTTTGATGCATGATAAGCGCATGCAGTAATACCAAGATTGGCATCACAATCAGCACCATGCCCCCCATCAGCATTAAGGTCGTGCCTTCGTCTTGAAATAAGGTTTCTGGATTTTTTTTCACAAGCCAATCCACTAATTGGCCCATAAATCCGAACAGGGACACTTCAAGCATCGCCAGCAAAGCGGTCAGCACTGACATTAAGATCAGCGGCAGTTCGTAGCCTTTAGTGTAGTGGCGGCAAAAAGCATAAACCCCTGTGGGTGGCTTAGTCGGTTCATCATCGGGGAGGGCTTCAACCCAAGATTCAAATCGTTTAAACATGAATTAACTCTATGGTGAGATAAAAAATAGTCGCGTATAGCATATAGGATTTCATTCCCTAAAAGCATTGAAATGATTGAGTTCCGTTTTCCGCTAGTGCTACATGCTAGTTTTACGTAAAGTAATGAACAAGAAATTAATTGTGAGCGAATATTGTCGGGCGTAGTGAAAAATGAGTACAGATAGAGCGTCTGAGAGTGCGATTAAGCGTGATGAAATAGACTCAGTGCATTCACTGGAGTCAAGTGCTGGGCTACTTTCTGCGTCCATTTGCCGTGAGGCTAGGATGAGCCGCGATCCGCGTTTTGATGGTAAGTTTTTTGTGGGGGTATTAACGACGGGCATTTATTGCCGTACCGTGTGTCCCGCCGTCGCGCCAAAAGAGCAGAATGTGCGTTATTTTGATTCGGCCGTGAAAGCCGCACAGGCGGGATTGCGCCCGTGTTTGCGTTGTCGGCCCGACAGTGCGCCAGGTTCAAATCCGTGGAAAGGCACTGGCACAACGTTGGCGAGGGCCATTAGTTTAATTGAAGCGGGTGCCTTAGCGGGGAAATCATCGGGAGAGCCAGCGTCGACTGTGACACAATTGGCTGACAGATTAGGGATCAGTAGTCGTTATCTTAATAAGCTCTTTACCGAAGGTTTTGGCACTTCGCCTAAACAATATGCCTTATACAGGCAGTTACTGTTTGCAAAACAACTGCTACATCAAACCCAATTACCTATCACCCAAGTCGCGCTGGCTGCGGGTTTCAATAGTATTCGCCGTTTCAATGAGGCATTTAAGCAAACTTTACAATTGACGCCAACTCAATTAAGAAAGACCGCGTTAACCAAGGCGTCAAAGGAGCATGTTGTTGGACGAACAACAGGATTAGGTGAAATTGATACTATGGGTGAATTTGTGCCGCACTATGGATTAACCCTATATCAATACTATCGACCCCCATTAGATTGGGCATCGCAGCTGGCATTTTATCGCTTACGTGCGGTGACGGGGATGGAGTGGTTCACGCCGCAAATGAGTCATCCACAAGCGAGTGATGCTGTTCAGGTTGCAGATGAAGCGAACCTTGCCGCTGAAGCCAATGCTGACGATAACGGGCTCGAATATGGTCGCTGTTTTGCCATAGGCAAGATGCGCGGCACAGTGCAAATTATCCATGAGCCTAAGCTGAATCGCTTCAAACTTGCGATTGCTTTGACCGAAGATTCCGCTGTCGATGAGCTGCAATTGCTAGTCACTGAGGTGCGACGTATTTTAGATCTCGATGCGGATATGCAGCAGATTGAGCAAGGTTTAAGTACGCTGCCGAGTTTAGGTTTAATGCCGTTTTCGGGATTGCGCATTCCTGGCGCAGGATCTTTGTTTGAAGCGGTTTGCCGCGCCATCTTGGGTCAGCAAGTGACGGTCGTGCAGGCGACTAAGCTACTGAATATATTGGTTGAAGCCTATGGCGAGTGTTTTAGTCTCAATGGCCGCGAGTATCGATTATTCCCAACACCCGAGGCGATTCGTGAGGCGAGTTTAACTGAGCTTAAAATGCCGGGCGCCCGTAAATTAGCGCTCAATGCGCTCGCGGCGTTTATCTGCGAACATCCAGAGGCAAGTGTCGATGATTGGCTTAGCGTTAAAGGCATAGGTCCTTGGACGATAGCGTATGCTAAGCTTCGTGGCTTGGGCGATCCAAACGTGTTTTTACATTCGGATTTGATTGTTAAAAAGCATTTATTGGCCTTATATATCAAGAACAATAAGTTAGATGAAACGGCAGCCGCAGCAGTGAGCTATCCCAAATTGTGCGAGCAGCTGAGTCAACAAATTGCCCCGTGGGGCAGTTACTTAACCTTTCAGCTTTGGCATCAATAACCATCAAGCCGCCTCATATTGAACTGCCAGTTTAAAAAGATGAGTTAGCAGTTCAGTTAAGTACCAAATTAAGATCAAACAAAGAGCAAACAAAGAGCAAACGAAGAGACAGATTATGAAACATGCAATTCGTCAATTGAGCCAAGCGCCAAGCATTGCAGAATATCAACCCTGCGCCGTGGATACGTTTATCAGTCCTGCCGGAATATTACAGTTAAATGCCAATGCCTATGGGCTGAGCCATTTAACCGTTGTCGGCTCGGATCGCACTGAGGTTGTGCTTGCCAAGGCGAGTGAGGATGCCCTCAATCAAGCTAAGGCGCATATTCGCGAAACTCAGACGCAGCTCGCGGATTACTTTGCGGGTGAGCGGGTTGAATTTGATTTAAAACTCGCGCCCAAGGGCACTGAATTTCAGCGCGACGTATGGCAAGCCTTGCTCAATCTAGATTACGGCCAGAGCTGCAGTTATGGGCAGATTGCCGAGCAAATCGGTCGGCCTAAGGCAGTGCGCGCCGTGGGCGCGGCCAATGGCGCCAATCCAATCGCGATTATCGTGCCTTGCCATAGAGTGATAGGCAAAAATGGCAAGTTAACGGGTTACGCCTACGGGCTTGCGATGAAACAGCAGTTGTTAACGCTGGAAACTGACAAGCACTGCCTCGATATTTAAGCTAGAATAGCCGCCTATTAAGATATTGGTGAGCAGTTAAACTTTCTATGACTCAGGCTTCTTCCTCTGCAGCAAGCTTTGCCCAACTCGGCATTATTGCACCTTTGCTAAATCGACTAACCGAATTAGCGTATGTTTCGCCCACACCAGTACAGGCGGCGACGATTCCCGCTGTGCTCGCTGGGCGGGATGTGTTAGCCGGCGCCAATACGGGCTCGGGTAAAACGGCAGCCTTTGCCGTGCCGCTGTTGCAGCAACTTGTTGAAGCAAAAACAGACCATAAGACAGGCGCTTATGTTCGTTGTTTGGTCTTAGTACCCACCCGTGAATTAGCCCAACAAGTCGCAGACAGCTTTCTGTCCTATGCCTCGCATTTGAATGGCAAGCTAAAAATTGTCGCCGCGTTTGGCGGTGTGTCAGTCAATGCGCAAATGCAGAGCCTACGCGCTGGTGCTGATGTATTAGTGGCAACGCCGGGTCGTTTGTTAGATCTGTTGTCCAGCAATGCCATCAAACTTAACCGCGTTAGCGCCTTAGTGCTCGATGAAGCTGACCGTATGTTAAGCCTTGGTTTTACAGAAGAATTAGCCCAAGTGCTCGACGCGTTGCCCGCCAAGAAACAAACCTTATTATTCTCAGCGACATTTCCAGAAGAAGTCCGTGAATTAACGGCAAAATTGCTGAATGATCCGCTTGAATACCAATTCCAAAGTGAACAAGAAAGCACGATTCATCAGCGGGTGATCACCGTTAATCGTCCGATGAAAACCGCATTATTGGCGCATCTGATTAAAGAACATCAGTGGTCACAGGCGTTGATTTTTGTGAGCGCCAAAAATACCTGTAATCACTTAGCGCAAAAGTTGTCTAAACGTGGGATCAGTGCCGAAGTCTTCCATGGCGATAAAGCCCAAGGCGCACGGACTCGGGTGCTCGATGGGTTTAAAAATGGTGAGATCAGTGTGTTAATCGCCACTGACATTGCCGCCCGTGGTATCGATATCGATAAACTGCCTGTGGTGATCAACTTTGATTTACCAAGAAGCCCTGCGGATTATATGCATCGCATTGGCCGTAGTGGCCGCGCCGGTGAAGCAGGCTTAGCTGTGACCTTGATTTCCCATGAGGATTATCACCACTTTGGCGTGATAGAGAAAAAGAACAAGCTTAAGTTAGTGCGTGAGCAAATTGTCGGTTTTGAAGCTGATGACGAAATGCCAGCCGAACTGTTAGAACAAGCTAAACCTGTCGCCAAGCCCGAAGGTACGGGTAAAAAAAAACGTAAACAGTTACCACCTGCCAATGCTGAATTTTGGGGTAAAAAATCTTAAGTCGTTGGAAACAAGCTATTCTTAGCTTATCTCTGACGTCCCTTGTCATCTCACTTGTCGTAGGTAAGGTTTATGCAACACTTATTCTGGTTAGTTGAAGGTAAAGTCGCAGGGCGCAGTGGTCCCAATAAAGATCCTTGGGATTTGCAGGCGCTTAAAGAGGCCGGTATTGGTGCCATCCTGTCGGTCAATGGGGGCGAAGGCTGTGAGCCTAGCACCTTTAAAAAGCTCGATTTACGTTACGAATGTATTCCCTTTTCGCGCAATGTGCCGCCCCAAGATGGGGATGTGGCGATTTGTGTCGCTCAATTGCCCAAGGCATTAGCTTTTATCCAACAGTGTGAAGCCGATGGCTTACCTGTGGTGATCCATTGTCGCTCGGGTAAGGATCGCACCAGTCTCATCATGGCCTATTACTTGATGGTCAATGGTGCTGCGCCATTACACGCTGTCAGCCAAGTTCGCAGTATTCGCGATATCGCCTTTACTGCAGATGGTTGGGATCAATTCGCCTTTGACGTTTTGTACGCATTACAAGACTAAGCCTTTTTTAGGCGACTTAGAGTCGAACCTATTCATTAATAGGCATAATAGTTTCATTCGTTTGACCTTAGTCATCAAATTTTTACTGTGTTAAGGTTAAGCTATCCGCAGGTTGGTTTTAGTGAGTTATCTATCTAATTATGAAAAGTAAGGCAAGTCAGTCACAGGGATTACTACTGTTTCGGTTATCACAGACTCAAGTGTTTGCCTTAGGCACGTTGAAAGTGCGTGAGCTGGTGCCGTACACACGTCTCAGTAAAATCCCTCAATCTCATCCGACGATTCTGGGTGCTTCAACTATCCGTGGTCATACGATTCCTATCATAGATATGGCGGCGGCGATTGGTTATCGGCCGATTGCCCCAGAAGAGCGTGAAAAGTGCTACATCATCATCACGGATTGTCAGCGGATGATCATTGGTTTCTTAGTACGTGGTATCGATAAGATTATCGAATGCAACTGGCGTGATATTGAAGCACCATCGTCTAGTTTGGGTAAAAATGCCTATTTGACCGGCGTGACACGTTTCGAGGACCAACTGGTACAGTTGCTCGACGTTGAACTGTTATTG
Organism: Shewanella sp. SP2S2-6; assembly: GCF_031931965.1. NCBI lineage: Bacteria > Pseudomonadati > Pseudomonadota > Gammaproteobacteria > Alteromonadales > Shewanellaceae > Shewanella > Shewanella sp. SP2S2-6. Next base: position 7,699 of record NZ_JAUOEQ010000011.1, read on the forward strand.
TCGAAAATCTTTCCCGATAACCCGCAGGCGAATCGGGCTATTTTGACCGACGTACAACGTGAAAAACTCAAACCTATGAATATTCTTTTAGTGGATGATTCTAAGGTGGCACGTAAGCAGTTATCCGACGCCCTTGATATGATTAACATTCCTTATCGAGTCACCGCCGACGGCAAAGAAGCGCTAGTCATGATGGAGCAAGCGGCACTGGAACATCACCCGATAGATATTTTGGTGAGTGATATCGAGATGCCGGGACTGGATGGTTACGAATTGGCTTTTGAAGTGCGTGATAATCCACTGACTGCCAAGGCCTACATTATTTTACACACTTCTTTATCCAGCGAAATTAGCGTGAGTCAGGCCCATCAAGTTGGGGCGAATGAAGCACTAACTAAGTTCGATGCCCACGAGTTAATCGATGCCATGTTACGCGGTGCCGATCTCGCCTTAGATAAGCGCTAATCTGGCGCTTGTTAGTTTTTTGTATGCTTTTTGCGGGGCTAGGGTAATTTAGTTAGCTTATTTCCCCGCAAAACTAGACAAGTCCAGTCACATCCTATAAAAACCTTATTGGCCTCATTTCCGAAGGTGCGCGTTGGGGATCTCAACCGAAATATAATAACGATAGGTTAAACCATGAAACAAGAATCATCATTGTTAGCTAAGTTGGCTAATGGCAGTCTCGTAATACAAATCTTTTTGGGGATCATCGCTGGTGTGGTCTTAGCCAGTTTTTCACCGAGTAGCGCGAAAGATATCGCCTTCTTAGGCAGTTTATTCGTTGGGGCATTGAAAGCGATTGCTCCCATCTTAGTATTTATCTTAGTGGCGTCATCGATTGCCAACCAAAAGAAGAATACCCAAACCAATATGCGTCCCATTGTGGTGCTGTACTTATTCGGCACTTTTGCGGCCGCATTAACCGCAGTGCTCCTGAGTTCAATTTTCCCGACTAATTTAGTCTTAGTTGCCGGCGTGGAAGGCACCAGCCCACCACAGGGCATAGGTGAAGTCATCCATACCTTGTTATTCAAACTGGTTGATAATCCGGTGAATGCGTTAATGACGGGCAACTATATTGGTATTCTCGCTTGGGGTGTGGGCTTAGGTTTAGCCTTACATCATGCTACCGATTCGACTAAGCAAGTGTTTGCCGATATGAGCCACGGTATTTCACAAATGGTGCGCTTTATTATCCGTTTAGCGCCTATCGGTATTTTTGGTCTCGTTGCGGCGACATTTGCCGAAACCGGTTTTGCGGCGATTGCAGGCTATGCCCAGTTATTGGCCGTGCTATTAGGTGCGATGGCTATTATTGCTTTAGTCGTTAATCCATTGATTGTGTACGTGAAGATTAAACGTAATCCGTATCCGCTGGTATTTCAATGCTTGCGTGAAAGTGGTGTAACGGCGTTTTTTACTCGCTCGAGCGCGGCAAACATTCCGGTGAATATGGCGCTGTGTGAAAAGTTAAAGCTGCATGAAGACACTTATTCCGTTTCTATTCCCTTAGGTGCCACTATTAACATGGGCGGCGCGGCGATCACTATTACCGTATTGACCTTAGCTGCGGCGCATACCTTAGGCATTCAAGTCGATTTACTGACCGCCTTGTTACTGAGTGTTGTTGCTGCTGTTTCAGCTTGCGGCGCATCGGGTGTGGCGGGTGGTTCATTATTATTGATCCCACTGGCTTGTAGCTTGTTTGGTATTTCTAACGATGTTGCCATGCAAGTGGTTGCTGTTGGCTTTATTATTGGTGTGGTTCAAGATGCAGCCGAAACTGCACTGAACAGCTCAACTGACGTTATCTTTACCGCTGCCGCTTGTGAAGCCGCTGAGAATAAAGCTAAACTGAGTTAACGAGTGCTGTTATTCGTATCGAAAAGTATTATGGAAGCAGTCACTTAGGTGGCTGCTTTTTTTATGGGAGTCGTTATGATCTTTTTTGATTTTAGCGTACTAGATGCTGCAAAGCCCTGGTATGGAATAAATGACACTGTGATGGGCGGTTTGTCCCGCAGTAAAATGACGGTTTCACCTTTAGGTTATGGTGAGTTTAGTGGCCATGTGTCGCTGGCAAATGGCGGCGGGTTTGCCTCAGTGCGCTGTGAGTTTAGCCCCATAGATGTCAGTGAATTTACTGGGATTTACCTCGAACTCGATGACGACCGAACTAAAGACTATAAAGTGAATTTAAAGGATGTCGACACACCGCAAAGTACGGTATATCAAGCGCCTATGCCCACGTCAACTCACCAAACCTTTGGTGTGAGTAGTGCCAGAGTATTGAATTGGCAGCGGATTGAAATTCCCTTCAGTGATTTTAAGCCCCAATGTCGGGGTAAACCCATTTCCCGTCCGAATATAGTATTGAGTCAGTTGTGCAGCTTAGGGTTAGTGATTGGCGCCCAGCAAAGTGGCGACTTTTCATTGAAAATCAGAGAAATCGGCTACTACTAGCGCTTGTAGTGAGTTTCTTATGGTGAATTTATTGTCGCGAGTTTCTTACCGCTAAGTGCTTATGGCAGATGGCTTGTTGCTAATGGCGCGGGTCATCTCAAGGCTTAATTGAATAAGAAAAAGGATAAGGCCGAGGCACTTATCCTTATGGTGGCGGTGCCAAATAGTGAACTTGGCGAAAGCCGCAGCTTAAGCGCCGATAATCCCTAATGGTTTGGCGGTTTGCCACGCGCCGCGGGTAAAATCAGGGAAGGTGACTGAGTTACTGCGGTCATTGATTGAATGTTCACTTAAGATATTCACCACCGACCAAGATGCACCATCGTACACATCCTGATCTAAAGCCTCACCATTGCGTAGGCAATAAATCATGCGCCATAGCATCACAAAGTCCATGCCGCCGTGGCCGCCGTTAATTTCAGCCTCTTTTCCTATGCGCTGCCACAGTGGGTGATCGTATTTGTCGTACCACTTTTGCATGTCCATATCCCACTCGTGGTAACTTTGACCAAAGCCACCATTTTCGACGGCGATCCGATTCGGGAAGCCAGCAAACACGCCATTTGTCCCTTGGATCAAATTATGGCGACTGTAAGGTCTTGGGGTCGTCGTGTCATGCTGGACCATGATGGTTCGGCCCTTAACGGTTTTAATCAGGCTGGTATTGATATCCCCATTGATGTACTTGAGCTGATTACGCTCATGATCGGCGGGGAATTCACGCTTAGCATAAAGTGCACGGCCAAGGGCAGGAGAACTCATCGAGGTAAGATAATCAAATCGGTCACCGCGGTTAATGTTCATATACTGGGAGACTGGCCCTAAACCGTGGGTTGGGTATAAGTTGCCGTTACGTTTGGTATGCCAGTAAGTCCGCCATGAGCCTGTCTTATGATCGATCTCCTTCATCTGCCAGCGTAGCTCATGGATATAAGCGGCTTCGCCGTGGAGTAGCTCACCAAATACGCCTTGGCGCACCATGTTGAGCACCATCAGTTCTTCGCGGCCGTAGTTGACGTTCTCCATCATCATGCAGTTTTTCTGAGTGCGCTCAGCGGTATCGACAACTTGCCAGCACTCCTCAACCGTGAGCGCCATTGGCACCTCAACAAAGGCATGTTTGCCGCTCTCCATGGTTTCGATTGCCATAGGCGCGTGCCATTCCCACGGGGTCGAAATAATCACAATATCGATATCATCGCGGCTCAGCAAATCGCGATAGCTCAGATCATTACCAGTATAGACAGCCGGTTTGGGCCGATTCTGTTTAACGATATGATCTACGGCTCTGTCGAGTACCGCTTGATGGGTATCACAAATGGCTTTGAGTTCAACGCCCTCTAAATGACAGAATTGCTCGACATGGCTAAACCCCCGCTCGCCAACACCGATAAAGCCGACTCGAACCACGTCCATCTCAGGCGCTATGAGTCCGATAACGGATTTACCGGCTTGCGGTTTAGGGGCGACGCTACTGGCGTAGGCATTGAGAGCAATATTGGCAGTAACGAGTCCTGCTGTGGCGGCACCTGCGGCCTTAAGAAAATTACGACGATGAATGTTATGCATAGCGCTTCCTGCTTTATTTTTGTTTTGTAGGGATATTGAAATATCACTTGGTCTGATTTGTACGGTAATTCACCTATGGGTTATATCAGAAACCCCATTCAAATTAGCAATAAAAGATGTAACAAGCTCATTCAGCTCGCTAGATAAGTCTTTTAGCTGCCTTTACTTTAGCGATAAGTAAATAGTGATAAAGATCGCGTTTTTATTTGTAGATTGAGCTACACTGCCGATTAATTAGTCAAAGGTATTTATCTTTTATATTTTAAATATTTAGCAAATTTAAATTAACCAAAAAGTTACATTTGACGGGCGATTTGAAGTAATTTGCTGCTGTGGGGAGTAAAGAGTTAAATGGGTTCTATGCTTAATGTACTACCACAACTGACATTCACTTTAGGTGATTGGGTATTGCATAAGGATATCAGGATGTCTGGGATCGAAAAACGCCGTCGCCTTCATTGGCGGGAGACAGATATGCAAAATCGTGAAATTATAGGTCGTTGGTTAGATGGGCGTCCTTTACTGGGTGACAAAATTACCCTCTATAAAGAAGACGATAAATATTTTTTAGAAACTTGGTTTAGTGATGGCTGCCATAGTTTAGATGAAGTCTATATGACGCAAACTCCTGAGGGCCATAAGCTGGAAGATGTTGGCGGCAATTTTTTCGGTGAATTCTTTATCGTGACATCGTCGCAGCAATTACAATTTTGTAATGAGCAGGGCTGTTATTTCCAAGCAGAAAAATTAGCGGCTGATGTCGATTTTGGTCAAGGTATACGTGTCGCTTAAACGACGACAGTCGAATCCGTAAATAACTAAGGTCGCATTTTAGCTCAGTGCTAAGTCGCGACCTTTTGCTTTTATGGAATTGTAGCGAGTGGCTTAAGTTATTCAGTAAATGGATGTTTGCTGCTAAAAAACAGCGGTTTAGCCGAATAGGGATGGGTCAAACTTAAGCTTTGTGCATGTAAACATAAACGCGGTCTGGCCTTGATAACCTCGGCATCACCATAAAACTCATCACCCAAAATCGCATGGCCTAGGGCAAGCATATGCACACGCAATTGATGGGTGCGGCCTGTTTCTGGCGAAAGCTCGACTAAGGTGCTGTTTTCTCGGCGCTCTAATACACGGTAGTGAGTGAGGGCGCTTTTGCCGCCAGTATCTCCCGCCTGTAGCGTTTTTTGATAGGGCGGATGTTCAGTGTCCGGCACTATCGCGAGGTCAATAATCCCCTGTTCTTGCAGCACATGTCCCATCACTTCGGCAATATAGACTTTCTTACTCTGCCTATCTTGAAACTGTGTTTTTAAATGCGACTCCGCTTTTTTATTACGGGCAAACACCATAATGCCCGAGGTCGCGCAGTCGAGCCTATGCACTAAAATCGTTTCTGGATAAAGGCTTTGTAAGCGGGTTAACGCGCAATCGAAGGTGTGAGCAGCTCGACCCGGATTAGATAATAATCCCGAAGGTTTATTGATGATAATCAGATCTCTATCTTTATAGCGGATGTCTAACCAAGGAACTGCTGGGGGCTGGTAATCAAATATCTGCATTTTGTCCTCATTTTTGCGCGGCCATACTAGCAAAATTTACGCAGGCACACAGCATAATCTCATGCTCGCTTATTGCGAGAGGGGGGAGGGCAAATATTCTGCAGGCGTCTTACGGCTCCAAATACGGGTATAAGCCATCAGCTGCGGATAAAAAGTGCGGAACGCGGTTTCGATTTCTATCTGCATTTTATTGACGACTTTGTGGGCATCTTTAAACAGTGCGGCTTGCGGATGCTGTTTTGCCACTTGTGCTAAGGCGTGTTGTAAGCCTTTTTCCGTGGTGTAGCTGCCTAGCCAATCAGCGCTACGCATGGCGGGCAAGAGTTTCAATAGTGCCTCAGGATGGTATGGGTCTACCCCTTGGGCGGCGAAAGTATCTAACGCGTCATAGGCCTTGCTGCTAAATTCATCCAAGGGTTGGTGATGATATTCTTCCCAATAATAAGCTAAATAGTGATCGAAACTCACGGCCATGAGTTCTGCTGCTATGCTTCTTAAGGGCGCAGGGAAAGCTTCCATTAATTCAATCGTGAGTTCGTGGCTGGCGCAGAGATTATTAATCTCTTGGTTTAGCCATAACGCTTGGCGTAACTCAATTGGAGCTTGTGCAACTGGCGCTTGAATATAGTTACCCGCCACATTGGCGGCAAGGTGTGTTTTACTGATGTCGGCGAGATGTAAGTGTGTAAGAAAGTTCATATTTTGCGCTTGGTTAACCACGTCGGTTCACGGTATCATGCACAAGCGCGCTTAGGAAAGCGCGGAAGCCAAAAATGCAGTATTTTTTCACTTTTTAGGATCATGGATGATGTGGAACTGGTTCACCAAAATGCTTGGTAGAGACGAGCAGCCGAAGCGCAAAAAAGTGCTGGTAGAAATCCCCTTTGAACAACACCGTTTTAGCATGGATGATTTCAGCCGTTCACGGCTTAAATTCGATGCCGATGACAATTTGCCCCAAGATGGCGTCAAACCTATGGTTCCTGAGCAAGAAGTGGACGCTGGCAATAAGTAATCTTGATATTCTTGGCCTCTAACCATAGACTAGCCGCCGTTCTAAGCTATCTAGAGGCCTATCATGCGCGTTGCAGACTTTTCTTTCGATCTCCCCGATGAGCTGATCGCTCGTTATCCTATGGCGCAGCGTAATGCATCACGTCTGTTAACCTTAGACGGCAATTCTGGCGCCTTAGGCGACAAACAATTTACCGATCTGCTGGGGATGATTAATCCCGGCGATTTAATGGTGTTCAACAATACCCGAGTGATCCCCGCGCGTATGTTTGGCCAAAAGGCCAGCGGCGGTAAGTTAGAAATTTTAGTTGAGCGTATGCTCGATGATAAGCGCATCCTCGCCCACGTTCGCAGCTCTAAATCGCCGAAAGTCGATTCGTTAATTCTGCTCGACGGTGGCTATCAAATGAAGATGGTCGCCCGTCACGATACCTTATTTGAACTCGAGTTGTTATCCGAGTTGACCATTCTAGAGGTGCTCGAAGCCGTAGGGCATATGCCGCTACCGCCTTATATCGACAGACCCGATGAAGATGCCGACAAAGAGCGTTATCAAACCGTGTATAACCAAAACCCAGGCGCCGTTGCCGCGCCAACGGCGGGGTTACATTTTGACGATGCCATGCTCGATGCATTAAAGGCCAAGGGTGTGAATGTCGCGTTTGTGACTTTGCATGTAGGCGCGGGCACCTTTCAACCCGTGCGCGTCGATACCATTCTTGAGCACAAGATGCATTCAGAGTGGGCCAATGTGCCGCAGGATGTGGTTGATTTAATCGCGCAAACCAAAGCGGCGGGTAAACGTGTCGTGGCCGTCGGCACAACATCTGTACGTTCCTTAGAAAGTGCGGCGCGCGCCAGCCAAGGTGAACTCAAAGCCTTTAGCGGCGATACCGATATCTTTATTTATCCTGGTTATCAATTCCAAGTGGTCGATGCCATGGTGACGAACTTTCATCTGCCCGAATCGACTCTCATCATGTTAGTCAGCGCATTTGCCGGTTTTGATCATGTTATGGCGGCGTATCAACATGCTATCGCGCAAAAATATCGCTTTTTTAGCTATGGTGATGCCATGTTTGTGACGAAAAAAGCCCACTAGACCAAGATTTTGTTTTAAAATAGCCGCCCAAAGTGAGTATGGGCGGCAACTTTTTTTCGTCAAAAGGTTGAACCTTTTAACGCTGTCCCCATCTCTATTGTTAATCAAAATGGCATTAGCCATTAAAAATGTAGTCAGACTGTTTATCTGGCGAGGTGAATTATGAAATTTGAATTAGACACTACCGACGGCCGTGCGCGCCGTGGTCGGTTGATTTTTGACCGTGGCACAGTAGAAACCCCCGCATTTATGCCTGTTGGAACCTACGGCACAGTTAAAGGTATGACGCCAGAAGAAGTACGTGCTACAGGCGCGGACATTTTGCTCGGTAACACTTTCCATTTATGGTTGCGCCCAGGCGAAGAAATCATGCGAAAGCACGGTGACTTGCATGATTTTATGAACTGGCAGCGTCCGATTTTAACGGATTCGGGTGGTTTCCAAGTATTCAGTCTTGGCGATATCCGTAAGATCACCGAAGAAGGTGTGCATTTCCGTTCACCAATCAATGGCGAGAAAATCTTCTTAGATCCTGAAAAATCAATGCAAATCCAAGATGCATTGGGCAGCGATGTGGTGATGATTTTTGACGAATGTACGCCGTATCCCGCGACTGAAGATGAAGCGCGTAAGTCAATGCAGATGTCGCTGCGTTGGGCCAAACGTTCGCGTGATGAATTTGACCGTTTAGAGAACCCTAACTCTCTATTCGGCATTATTCAGGGCGGTGTGTATGAAGATTTACGCGACGAAAGCTTAAAAGGCTTAGTCGATATCGGTTTCGACGGTTATGCCGTCGGTGGTTTGGCCGTAGGAGAGCCTAAAGCAGATATGCATCGTATTCTTGAGCATATTTGCCCGCAAATACCTGCTGACAAACCTCGCTATCTGATGGGGGTCGGTAAACCAGAAGATTTAGTTGAAGGGGTACGTCGTGGTGTTGACATGTTTGACTGTGTAATGCCAACCCGTAATGCCCGCAACGGTCATCTGTTTACGAGTGAAGGTGTGATCAAAATACGCAATGCGCGTCATAGAGATGACACGTCACCACTCGATACTAAGTGTGATTGTTATACCTGTAAAAATTATTCACGGGCGTACCTTTACCACTTAGATCGTTGTAATGAGATTCTGGGTGCGCGTTTAAACACCATTCACAACTTGAGATACTATCAAATGTTAATGGAAGGTTTGCGCGGTGCGATTGAGACGGGTACATTAGACGCCTTTGTGGCGGACTTCTATACCAGTCAAGGTCGCGAAGTACCAGAGTTAGTCGATTGATTTTTTGCTAATAAGAAGAGAAAACTATGTTTATTTCAAATGCATATGCAAGCGCTGCCGGCGCACCACAAGGTGGCGGCACGATGGAACTGATTTTCATGCTGGCGATTTTCGGCCTGATTTTCTATTTCATGATTTTCCGTCCGCAATCAAAACGCGTTAAAGAGCACAAAAATCTGATGTCTTCACTTGGCAAAGGTGATGAAGTGCTGACCAGTGGTGGGATTTTAGGCAAGATTGCAAAAATCAGCGACGAAAGCGATTACGTGTTACTGAGCTTAAACGACACAACACAAATCACGATCAAAAAAGACTATATTGCAGCTGTATTGCCTAAGGGCTCTATCCAGTCGTTGTAAGCCAAGAGGGCTCAGGCGTGTTAAATAAATACCCAATGTGGAAAAACATTATGGTGATGCTCGTCATTGCCATAGGTTGTTTCTATGCCGTACCGAACCTATTTGGTGAAGATCATGCGGTGCAAGTGGTGGCGACTCGAGGTGCTGAAGTCACGGCATCAACCCAAGCCAGTGTGAACGAGCTGTTAGCCAGTAAGGGCATTGCGGTAAAGCGCTCTGAGCTTGAAAAAGGTCAGTTGTTGGTCCGTGTGCAAAATGCGGATCAACAGCTACTTGCGAAAGAAGTGATTGCTGACAGCTTAGGCGACAAGTTTACTGTGGCGCTCAACTTAGCCCCAGCGACACCTAAGTGGCTTGAGTCAATGGGCGGTAGCCCAATGAAACTCGGTCTTGACCTTCGCGGCGGTGTGCATTTCTTGATGGAAGTGGACATGGGCGAAGCGATTCGCAAAATGGAAGAGGCTAAAATTGCCGATTTCCGTTCGCAATTACGTGAAGAAAAAATCCGTTACGCGGGCATTCGCAATAATGCTCAAGGAATCGAGATTAAATTCCGTGATGGCGAAAGTTTAGCCAGTGCCGAACGTTTCCTAAAATCTCGCAGCAACGATATGGTGTTCACCGATGTGAGCAAGGGCGAAGATTTTGCCCTGCAAGCTGTGATGAGTGACGTGTATCTTAAGCAGATTAAAGAAGAAGCACTGCAACAAAACATTACTACCATTCGTAACCGTGTAAACGAGTTAGGTGTGGCTGAGCCTGTAGTACAACGTCAAGGCGCCGAGCGCATTATCGTTGAACTGCCAGGTGTGCAAGATACGGCTCGCGCCAAGGAAATCTTAGGTGCAACCGCATCGATTGAATTCCACATGGTCGATGACAAAGCCGATCCTAATGCTGCGCAATCTGGCCGTTTACCAGCGGGTTCTGAAGTGTACCAGCGCCGCGAAGGTGGCACTGTGATATTGAAGAAAGAAGTTATGCTGACCGGTGATCATATCACGGGCGCACAACCTAGCTTTGACCAGTACAGTCGTCCACAGGTTAGCATCAACCTTGATGCGAAAGGCGGCACCATTTTCTCTGACGTGACCAAAGATAACATAGGCAAGCCTATGGCGACATTGTTCATCGAATATAAAGACAGTGGTGAGCGCAATGCCGACGGCAGCGTTAAGATGCAGAAAATCCAAGAAGTGATTTCTGTTGCGACCATTCAAGCGCGTTTAGGCCGTAACTTTGTGATCACTGGCTTAAGCCATGGTGAAGCACAAAACCTCGCGCTATTACTGCGTGCTGGTGCCTTGATTGCCCCAGTGTCGATTGTGGAAGAACGTACCATAGGTCCAAGCTTAGGTGCTGAAAACATTCAAAATGGTGTGCAAGCTATGGTTTGGGGTATGGCGGTTGTCTTACTCTTTATGCTGGTTTACTACCGTGGCTTTGGTCTTATCGCCAACATAGCGCTAACCGCAAACTTAGTCATGGTGGTGGGCGTAATGTCTATGATCCCTGGCGCAGTGTTAACCCTACCGGGTATTGCCGGTATGGTGTTGACTGTGGGTATGGCGGTTGACGGTAACGTGCTGATCTATGAGCGTATCCGTGAAGAATTACGTGCGGGCCGTAGCGTCCAGCAGGCCATCCATGAAGGTTATGGCAACGCATTCTCCACCATCGCCGATGCGAACATCACCACTTTCCTAACGGCGCTTATTCTGTTTGCCGTAGGTACAGGCGCTGTTAAAGGCTTCGCGGTGACCTTGATGATAGGTATTGCGACTTCCATGTTTACCGCAATCGTGGGTACTCGCTCAATCGTTAACGCGATTTGGGGTGGTAAGCGCGTGAAGACTCTGTCTATCTAAGGGGAAGTGACAATGCTTGAAATTTTATCTTTAAAACATACGGTAAACTTCCTCCGTCATGCACTGCCTATCAGTATTATGTCGGCTGTATTGGTGCTGGGCTCGCTGGTTTCGCTCGCGACCAATGGTATTAACTGGGGGCTTGATTTCACTGGCGGTACCGTCGTTGAAATGGAGTTCACTAATCCGGTCGATTTAAACGCTCTGCGGGTGCAACTGACGACGCCTGATTCTGAAGGCGCCATTGTGCAAAACTTCGGTTCTAGCCGTGACGTATTAGTACGTTTACAGGTGAAAGAAGGCGTTAAGAGTGACGTGCAAGTTAAGTCTGTCATGGAAGCTGCGCAGAAAGTTGATCCACAAGTTCAGCAGAAGCGTGTTGAGTTCGTTGGCCCACAAGTGGGTAAAGAACTGGCTGAGCAAGGCGCTTTAGCGGTATTAGTCGCGCTTATCTGTATCATGATCTATGTGTCATTCCGTTTTGAATGGCGCTTAGCGTTTGGTTCCGTTGCGGCACTGGCGCACGACGTGATCGTGACTTTAGGCGTGTTTTCGGTATTCCAATTGGAATTTGACTTGACCGTACTGGCGGGTCTACTGACGGTTGTGGGTTACTCACTCAACGATACTATCGTGGTATTTGACCGTATCCGTGAAAACTTCCTTAAGATGCGTAAAAGCGACCCTGAAGAAGTGGTGAATACTTCAATTACTCAAACCATGAGCCGTACAATCATCACCACAGGTACAACCTTAGTGGTGGTCGTGGCCTTGTTCCTTAAGGGCGGCACTATGATCCATGGCTTTGCGACTGCATTGCTGATGGGTATTTTTGTGGGTACGTATTCTTCTATCTATGTGGCGAGTTTCTTGGCCATTAAACTGGGTATCAATCGTGAACACATGATGCCAGTTGAGATTGAGAAAGAAGGCGCAGACCAACCTCCTATGATGCCTTAAAGGTTACATTCGAGTTAAAAAGCCACCGACGAGGTGGCTTTTTTTTAGCTCGATTTTGAGATAGATCTGACATTCTGCTAGCAAACTCACAAAGTTATAGTCAGTTATGCTGTAAAAGTGGGATGTTAATTAAATTAACAACTGATGTAAAAATCAGCGCTCGACAGGCTCGGCTATTTAGCAGTAGGATGTCGGCAACCCATATTCCAGAGAGTTGTAGCCGTAGGATGTCGCATGGAAGAACGTAAAGTGTTAGTTGCTGGTGGTAATTTATTGCAAGCCCACACATGGAAAGGCTTATTGGCAGCCTGCGGTATTCATGTTGAGCTCAGAGGTGAAGCGCTATTAGGCGGGATTGGTGAGCTTCCGACTGGAATGCACAATGTCGAGTTGTGGGTGGGCGAGTCCCAACATGCGTCGGCGCAAGTGCAACTGAATGCGTTAGATGTTGAAAGCCCACAATGGCAATGTGTGCAATGCCATGAAACCAATGAAGGCAGTTTTGAGTTGTGCTGGCAATGCAGCTCTGAGCGCAGCGAAAGCCACAACTAGCCTTGGATAGGCAATCACCTTTGCTTTGTGCTGTGGCTGAAAGATTGCGTCTACTGGATGAGAAGATTACACTTTGCTGATAAGCTGACATTCATCATGTCATTCAATATCTTATCTAGGAGTCAGTGATGCCGCATCCCAGTGCTTTTTCCGCCCTTGTTGACGCAATTCTGCCTAACATCACCGAAGTGACCATTGAAGCCTATCAGGCCGATGACAGCTGGCATCTTGTGGATGTGCGTGAGGATCGCGAGTGGCTGCAGGATCATTTACCCCAAGCAAAACATTTAAGTCGGGGTATTTTAGAGCGTGATATCGAAGCACGTTTCCCCGATAAACATACCCCCATATTACTCTACTGCGCAGGTGGTGCGCGCTCAGCCTTGGCGGCCCATAATCTGCAACTCATGGGTTACACCCGCGTTGCCTCATTGATTGGTGGCTATAAAGGCTGGGTACAGCGTCAACTGCCAGTCGTGCAGGATTAAGCGTTCAGGATCTCATCTAATGCAATATTTCCCCTTGTTTGTCGATACGGTTAACTTAAATGTCTTGCTGGTGGGGGCGGGTGATGTGGCGAGCCGTAAGCTGGCCCTGCTGACACGTACCGAAGCCAGTATTCACGTGATAGCCCCTGAAGTGAATCCTGAAGTGCAGCGTTATGCCGATACGGGCCGTATTCTGCTATCCCATCGTGAAGTGGTCCACGCCGATATTCAAAATTATGATCTGGTGTATTTAGCCACGGCAAACGATAGTCTTAATGCCGAGTTGGCGACTCTAGCCACCGCGCGCGGTATTTGGGTTAATGCCGTTGATAATCCGGCATTTTGCCGTTTTATCACCCCTTCGATTGTCGATAGGGGCCGTTTAGTGGTGGCGATCAGCACGGCGGGCGCGGCACCGGTATTTGCACGCACGATTCGCTCGCGCTTAGAATCCAGCCTACCGCAATCACTCAAGCCTTTGTTCGACTTTGTCGCCGATAGACGCGTCGAAGTGCAAGACAAGCTCGATTCAACCTCGAAACGCCGCTTATTTTGGGAGCGTTTTTTCGATACCAACGGCGACCGTTTCGATAGTCGTACCGCCGAGCATTACCATAATGCATTTAATCATTTAGTCAGCCGCGGCGAAATCCTTTTGCTGGATGATGCAACCTCTGTGGACTTACTGCCACTCGCCGCCATGCCGTTGTTGCAGCGCCTCGATTGGATCTATAGCCAAGGCGATTTGAGCGACGAATTGGCAGAATTAGTCCGTCGAGACGCCAATCGGGGCGAGTTACCCGCACTCAGTGAATTGAGCCTGCAATACGAACAGGGCACACGCATGTTGCTGGTGGCCGATACACAAAAAATCAGTCAGTTGAAAGCGCATTTCCTGATGGCTAAGCATTTACGACCCGGCGCGATTTAATTTCTTATCGATTCTGCTTTCTGTCAGATTGCACTTTCTGTTCGATTTGATGGGCGTATCCTATTGTTCGTTTGAGCTAATGCCGAGTCTCAGGTAGACTCGGCAGCCTTATTTTAGAATTTCGCTGTTTCAGGATTTCACTCTGCATTTAGGATGACTATGGCCCTCAAAGCGACCGTGTTTAAGGTCAATTTACAGATAGCCGATATGGATCGGAATTATTACCAAGATCATCAATTGACGCTTGCCCAGCATCCTTCCGAAACCGATGGCCGCATGATGGTGCGTTTACTGGCGTTTATTGTGAATGCCAGCGAAACCTTAAGTTTTAGTAAAGGTTTGTGCGTCGATGATGAGCCAGAGCTGTGGGACAAAACCCTATCAGGCGAAATTGATCTGTGGGTTGAGTTTGGTCAGGCCGATGAGAAATGGCTGCGAAAGGCCAGTGGCCGCGCCAAAGTCGTGCAGTTATTTACCTATGGTGGCCGCAGTGTACCCATTTGGTGGAAACAGAATCAGCAGGCGTTAGAGCGTTATCAGAATTTAAAAGTGTGGAATATTGCCGAAGAGTCAGTCACGGCAATGGAAGCCTTTGTTGGGCGTAATATGGCATTGCAAGTTTCGATTAGTGAAGGCCAAATTTGGTTATCGGATAATGAAACCAGCGTGTTGATCGAACCTGAAATCCTCAAAGATATTGCATAACATGTCTTGTAAAAAAAGAGCCTGCGATAGCAGGCTCTTTTCATTTATTACTTTCATTTCTCAGTAAGCGTATCGATTTGGATTTATTGGAAGCTCAGTTCCCAGCTATCGATATAACCCACATCACCACGGCCACTGTCTACGGCTTTCAACTTCCATACGCCGTTCGAATTCGCACCCGTCATATCAGCGGTATAGCTCTTGTTGATATTGGCAGCACCTGAACCTGTGTTGCTATGCAGAGTGATGGTTTTACCAGAAGGGCTGATCAACTGCACTTTTAAGTCACCAATGTAAGGGTGGACTATGTTCACTACCGCAGTCACAGTGCCTGAATCACCAGTGCGAGTGACTGTGATTGGGCTAGTGATCCCTGCAGCTTTGTTATCAGGGATGTTGTAGTTATCAGTGTTGCTATAGCTTGCTGGCGTAGTCGGTGGCGTTCCACCGCTAGATGCTGTGTAGCTTGCTGTTAATGACACACCAGTGAAGGCAGAGTAGCCTTTCAGCATGGCGTAGTAAGTGCCTGATTGGATGTTGGTGATTGGGCAAGACTCGCTATTGCCACTTTTATACGGACGGCAATCATAGTTAGCTGTAGTCGGCGCTGCACCATATTGCACATACAAGTCCGCATCACCTGTTCCACCGTTCATCACAAAGCCTAAGTTAGTTGCGCCTTGTGGTACGTCAAAGGAGAAGTGCAGTTCTTCACTCGCTGCGCCGCCTAAGCCCGTTTTAGCCACACCGTTAACTAACACGCCATCGGTTGGAGTTGGATCAACCGGACCCGTTGGGCCAGTACAAGAGGCATCTAAGAAGGTTTTCGCGGCAACAGCGTTGACTAAACCATAGCCATAGTAGTTATCACGGCCCGCAGTACCAAGATCTTCGGCGGTCATTTTCAATGCGTTACGAACCTGCGCCGCACTACACTCAGGGTGATAGCTCCACACTAAGGTTGCAACACCTGACACATGTGGCGTCGCCATCGAAGTACCGTTGTAGTACTCGTAATCTTTATTGCCTTGGTTGCTGACTGTTGCTGTCGCACCCAGTTGGTTACGCAGTGCTAAACCTGTTGCGCGATCCACTGATACGGAAACCATATTGATTTCACTGTTTGCATCGACAAGGAAGGGGTTTTGTAAGCCAGGTAATGCCGCGTTACTGTAAACAATCGCCGCACTGGCACCGGCATTTTTACAGGCTTTAGCCGCATTTATTTCAGGGTAACTTGTGCCTTGATTGCCAACACGTTCCACTAAACAAATCTTATTGGTCATGTTGCCGCAGTTGAAGCTAGTTCCGCTGACGCTACATTCGGCAAGCGTAGCTGTCGCTGTACCATTGTATGGTGCTGGCACATAGTTACCGCCCGATGAAATGAGGCGATTATGAGGCACTACACCTGAATCAAAGTAAGACTGACCACCGATAGTAATATCGGCTAAACGGCCTTCGCCACGGGTAACCGTCGACAGAATCGCTTCACCTGGGCCAGATATTTCAACTTGGTTGGTGTATTGGGAAAATGCAGAGTGGTCTTTATGATTATCCACTGAGGCGACTGACATCACGCCATCGTAGGATGCTGGATAGCTGTGAGCACTATTGCCATCGTTACCTGCAGCGGCAATCAAGAGAACACCATTATTATAATGGGCAGCCAGAGCATTACGCTCAGTGGTGCTCGAACCCGCACCACCTAAACTCATAGTGACAACGTTAGCGCCGTTGGCAACACAAGTATCTACTGCGGCCACTAAAGATGAAGAGTAACCCCAGCCAGATTCGTTAAACACTTTTACGACATGAATATTGGCATTTTGATTTGGCATTACGCCGATCACGCCGTCGTTGTTGGCAATTGCCGCAATCGTGCCCGCAACGTGAGTACCGTGGGCGTTGTTGTTACCTGGCTCGAACCAGTTGCCTGTGCCTGAGTTATTGGTGCCCGTGACATTATTGCCACTTAAATCGCTGTGACTACGATCGTAGCCAGAATCGATAATACAAATAGTACGATTGCCTGCTTGGCTATCGCTTAACTGAGTCGCCCCCACAAAGGTTTGACCCCAAGGCGTGCTTTCACTCAGTAAGTGACGCGGCATATCCTCTTCAACATATTCCACATCGGCGCGCTTTTTTAACGCATTGATGCCGTTTGCATCGAGTTTGACCGAGTAACTGTTACTGCGGCCGATACGCTTCATTTCCTTCGCTTGTACTTTATTCAATGCAGTGTGCTGGGCACTGATTTCCGCCATTTGTGGCTGATAATTCATCGTGCTTGGCAGCGCATCAGTTGTCGCGTCACTTGATTGTTGATCACTCATTGATTGCACATTGCTGGCCGACATAATGGCCGCTGCATCGGCGTTTTTAAATTTCACTATGTAACGCTTTGGCAGTGGAGAGGTTTGTGCTTGTAATGCTGCGGCAAAACCTGGGGCTTGTGGTGCTGCTTGTACACCGGCTGAGATCGCAATAGCTAAGCTTGAAAGACTTAACGCTATTTTAGTGGTTCTGTTGATTGTCATGTTCTTCTTCCATGGTCAATTTAGTGTTAATCATTATTATTTTATGTTTCATAAGAATAACTACGACTCAGATGCTACTCGGTTAGTGAATCTATCTGCGACCAAAGTATTTGTAAATCAATTGTTAATGGTATGGCTGATTGTAAAAATCTAAATTTTATAAGCAGTTAATGTGAATATAAATTCAACATGTAACGAGTTGTAACCAAATTTTATTCAAATTTTTGTTTTTTTATGTGGTAAATATGAATAAGTGAATGCGAATTTACGGTCAATATGAGTACTTTATATTGATTTGTTGGTTTCCATGGTATTGAAATTTATACATATATTTTTTTGTGATTACAAATAACTAAATTTAACTTTAAAGTTTAAGGATAATAATAAGATTTTCTCAAGTGATTGATTATGCGAAATTGTTGCAAAACCCTGTCAAGGGAGTGGCGGTTGCCAATTCATTGACGACGACTAAGCCATTCACGCTAATTTGTTGAGGTGTTTTTTGAAGGGGAATGTGAGCGGCAAAACGAGAAGTGAAAGCATGCGATGTGGCTGATAACGGTAAATGCTGAGTGTACATTATCCAAAATAGCGTTACAGGATATGAGCTACAACTGCGAACTCGAACATGCTTCAATTATGTTTGTGAGGCTAATTATGTCGATAACTTTTAATTAAAAATTTTAAATAATCTTATTTATTTTTCATCGTTAGAACAGTCTAAAAAATATATTCATTTAAATAATTATAACGCCCATTAGTGTGGCGCTTTACTTCTAATAATCTGTATACATAAGCTCGAATTTTTAGCATTTTCACAAAACTTGACATATAAGCATTTTGCCTAATAGCGTGTCTATTAGATGGGTGGTAAGTTAAATTAATTCATGAGGTTAAGTTTTTTCTTGCGGCATTTTTTAAGCGAGTGAGTGCACGAATTTAAGGCTGTGCACTATAAATCCTAAATTGGAGTCAATAAAAATTATAAAAAATATAACATCTAAGCGGATCGTATTGATATCTTCTTCAGCTGATCATCTTCATATAGAGCTTGAAACACCACAGTTACTTGCTGAAAAATTAAATGCAATTGTTTCAAATGCTTGGCCTTGTGGCGAATATGATTGTGATGCAATGGCGTTTTTCCTTGCTTGCTATGAAAATGGCGGTGAAGCAGCAAAAGGTTGGTATGGCTGGTATGCAATTGATATTAATCCTGTTTCAGGAGAAAGAACGCTAGTTGGCTCTGGTGGTTATTTTGGACCTCCAGATAGTCATGGGATGGTTGAAATTGGTTATTCAGTGCTACCTGAGTGGCAGCGTCGTGGCTATGCTACTGAAATTGTTAATACACTCGTTTCCCATGCTTACTCTTTTGAGAAAACAAAGAACATTATTGCTCATACTTCAGCGGAAAATGAAGCATCAAAAAGGGCTTTGATTTCCAATGGTTTTAGTGAGACTGGCGTTAATGAAGGTCATCTACGTTTTGAACATGTTAGATAGTTAATTTTTTGCCATACATCAGCTCATTGATGTTACTTGTGTAGCAGCGAAAACGATTACTAATTTTTATCTGAATCGATTTACGCTAATAAGATACTTCAATATCTCGCCATTCGCCCGCCATCTTAGAAGTCTAATGTTGGGGTGGATAAAAAGCTTTTTATATAAAGCAATATTGATTGATAGGCTATTGCTTAAAGTAAGCTTATTCACTTAGACAATAAAAAAGCGCCTTAGGGCGCTTTTAGGGGGTAAACCTTGAATGACTATAATAAGGTTACAGTGCTTAAGTGATTTACACTTGCTTCCCCGAACTAGCGCACTAGAGCCTAGTCGATGGCGGTGAATTACTTAGCGGGCGTTTTTTGCGCCTCAATTAAGGTGGAATAACCGCCACCATTATAGGTTTGAGTATATCCTGCAGCCACTAAGGCTTCGGTTGCGATACTGCTACGGCGGCCACTGCGGCAATACAAGACAACAGGGGCATCTTTGGCGATGCCGCGCTTAGCAAATTCCTCTGCCACTTGCTCAAAGGGAATATTTACCGCATTGGCTAGATGACCTTCGGCAAATTCTTCAGGCGTTCTGACATCGAGCACCATAGCACCTGCGGCAATTTTATCCCATGCGATTACAGGATCTTGGTTGGCGGCGCTGGCCATCATGGGCATTAGTAGCAGTGGCATGAGTACCAGCGACTGCAGGCTTAACAGGGCTAAGCGCATTAGGCTTTGGCCCCAGGTTACTAGGTTGTGGGTCACTTTATCTCTCCTTGACGACTTTTTTGGCACACTTGTATTAGCCAAGCGGGTACTTACTCACCTAAATCTTAACTCTTAACTCTTAACTATTAAGTAGTGACTTTGTGTGGCTTAGCTTTGCTTGGCAATTTCAGCCTCTGATTTTACACCCAATTTGCGTAAAACCATGGCGGCAGGGCAAAAACCAGTAAAAGCACTTTGGAACAGGTTAGCGCCAACAAATGCGGTTAGCCACAGAAAGTTGTGGTGCACATAGGCGGTTAACACCAGTGACAGTAACACCATAAATCCGGCAAAAGCCATAATGCTGCGTTCTAATGACATACCTTACTCCTTGAGGCCATCTTGGTGATGGCCTTTGTTGTGGTTAGTTTTGTGTTTGTGTCTGAACAGTATTCATGCGGTTTTTCATTGCTGTGTAGTACAGCACTGGGATGACAACTAAGGTCAGTATGGTCGAGATAAAAATACCAAAGATCAGACTGATCGCTAAGCCATTGAAAATCGGATCATCAAGGATAAACAGCGCCCCAATCATGGCCGCTAATGCGGTGAGCATAATGGGTTTGGCTCGCACGGCACCCGAGTGGATCACTGCCCGCTCAAAGGGCACGCCGGATGCGGTTTCTTGATTGATAAAATCGACTAATAATATCGAGTTACGCACAATAATCCCCGCCAGCGCTATCATGCCTATCATGGACGTCGCGGTGAATTGCGCTCCGAGCAGGGCATGGCCTGGCATTACACCAATCACAGTTAATGGGATTGGCGCCATGATGATGAGCGGCACGAGATACGATCTAAACTGCGCCACTACCAAGAGATAAATGGCGATCATGCCGACCGCATAGGCGATGCCCATGTCTCTAAAGGTTTCGTAGGTGATTTTCCACTCGCCATCCCAGAGCACGGCGACCGAGTCTAGCCCTGTGGGTTGGTGAATATAATGCTGATCAAACCCTAAGCCATCGGCGCCATCAATTTTGCCCGCCATGTCAAACATGCCGTAGAGCGGGCTGTCCAGTGGCCCCGACATATCGGCGACGACCATGATCATAGGGATCATATTCTTATGGATAATCGGTGCATCGATTTTGCCGCGTTTGATGGTAACTAGCTCAGACACAGGCACAGATTGCCCCGTTTGGCTCAGTAACTTTATATTCAGCACTTGCTCTAAATCGACTTTCGCACCTTCGTTTAATTGCAGGCGGATCGGTATCGGTTGTTTTTGCTGGGCTTGATGTAAATAACTCACGTCTTTGCCGCCAACGGAGGTGGCAATCAAGTCGACAATATTGCTGTAGGGCACGGCCATCAAGCTGGCTTTACTGCGGTCGATCATCACCTGCCATTTTTGCTGGGCGGCGGGCAAGAAAATATCGATATCGACCACATCTTTGGTTTCATGGAACAGCGCCTGCATCTCGTAAGCGGCTTGCTCGCGGATTGCGGGGCTTGGGCCATATACTTCGGCAACCAGCGGCGACCATACTGGCGGTCCAGGTGGCACTTCAACTACTTTGATATTGGCTTGATATTGCTCGCCAATTTGCTGCAGTTCGTCTCGCACCGATACCGCTATGCTGTGGCTGTCGCGTTTGCGGTGTTTTTTATCCACTAGGTTTACTTGAATGTCGCCAAGCTCTTGGCTGTGACGCAGGAAGTAGTGACGCACTAAGCCGTTAAAGTTCATTGGTGCGTTAGTGCCCGCATACAACTGCAGATGCTCGACTTCAGGGACAGTCGTCAGATAGCGACTCAAATCCTGTAGCACTCTCTGGGTTTGCTCTACGGGAGTGCCTTCTGGCATGTCTACCATCACTTGAAACTCGGACTTGTTATCGAAGGGCAGCATTTTTAGCACTACAAGCTGACCCACGGGGAGCGCGACGGCGATACCGATCAACACAAATACGCCGGCAGCCAGTCCCACTCTTGCCTTACGGGCATTTTTCCCCAGCAGGAAAGGACCAATTAAGTGGGTGAAGAGACGCACCATTTTAGTTTCGGCTTCATCCTCGTGTGAGGCTTGGGCGCTATCGTGCTTGTCATTGTGTTTCAGCAGTTTACGACTGAGCCAAGGGGTGACGACAAAGGCAACCACTAGAGAAATCAACATGCCCATACTGGCGTTGATAGGGATCGGACTCATGTAAGGCCCCATTAAGCCCGATACAAAAGCCATCGGCAGCAGTGCCGCGATAACAGTGAACGTCGCCAGAATCGTCGGGCCACCGACTTCATCGACCGCCACAGGGATAAGCTCACTAAATGACTTTTTGCCGAGCGCCATATGCCGGTGGATGTTTTCTACCACGACTATGGCATCGTCGACCAAGATGCCGATGGAGAAAATCAAGGCGAACAAGGACACGCGGTTTAAGGTAAATCCCCATGCCCAAGAGGCGAAAAGGGTGATCGCCAGCGTGACAATAATGGCCACACCTACGACTAAGGATTCGCGGGCACCCATGGTTAAAAAGACCAATACGACTACGGCGCTGGTGGCGAAAATCAGTTTTAAAATAAGGGTGTTAGATTTATCCGCCGCGGTTTCGCCATAGTTACGCGACACTGTGACTTCGACATTCGCGGGGATCAACACATTGTCGACCTTAGCAATCCGCTCAATGACACTGTTGGCGATATCGACGGCATTTTGGCCCGCTTGTTTACCAATCGCGATGGTGACGGCGGGATAAATATCGGTTTTATCTGCGTGCCAAACGCTCTGTTTAGGGATGTCACTCTTCAAGCTGATTTCGGCAATATCCGCCAAATAAATCGGAATATGCTTGCCTTGTTTATCTTGATAGACACTGACAACTAGTTGCTTGAGATCGTCTATGGATTGTAAAAATTGCCCCGCCTGAACTTTAATCTCTTGATTACCTTGCACTAAGGATGCGGGCATAGAGACCATATTATTGTCATTCAGGCTTTGTCTTAATTTGTCGTAGGTCAGATTAAAGCTGTTCATCTTGGCGGGATCGATACGTATGTTGGCCACCATGTCGTGCTGGCCAACGGTATAGATTTCGCGGGTACCGGGAATGCGCTTAATTTCGGTTTCTAATCCAAGGGCGACATGGGTCAGTTGCTCGGCAGAGACTTGTCTGTCCTTTGACCACAAGGTCAAACTGACAATGGGCACATCATCGATACCGCGCGGTTTGATCAGCGGATCGCCCACGCCTGCGCCCCTTGGCAATTTATCCATGTTGGAATAAATCTGGTTGTACAGGCTGACGATGGCATCATTGCGCGCGACGCCTACCTTAAAGATGACGATAATCAGTGCGCCATCGGGTTGGGAGAACGAATACAGGGTATCTATGCCTTTGATTTCGGAGATCACTTGTTCCGCAGGCAAGGTGACTAAGTTTTCAACTTCCGTAGGTGTCGCGCCGGGAAAAGGAATAAACACGTCGGCAAAGGTGACATCAATTTGCGGCTCTTCTTCCTTTGGCGTCACCAAAATAGCAAATAAGCCAAGTAAGAGTCCGAGAAGCGCTAATAGCGGCGTGATGGCGCTATTTTGGAAGGCGGCGGCAATTCGACCGGAAATCCCAAGTGTGGTCTGTGGTACTGGAGCATGTTTCATAAAACAACCTCGACAAAGCTTAAGTCGCTAGGGAATTTATTGCTTTTTGTTGAGCAACACTTGGTAGGCATCAACGGCAACCTTGTCGCCCGACTTCAGGCCCGCCAGCACTTCGACCTCGCCATCTAAGGGACTAGCGACACGGACTTGGGTGAGTACAAATTCTTCGCCCTTTTTAAGGTAAACGCTGCTCAGTTCGTTCATTGTCAGTAGCGCTGAGGTGGGCAGTTGGATTTTTTCTCGCTCGCCATTTTTAAAGGAAGCTTTTGCCCACGTGCCGGGTTGAAGATTAGCTTCATTTTCAGGCAGATTAATGCGTACTTGATAGCTGTGGCTGACGGGATCGGCAAAACTAAAAATAGTGAGATCCTTTGAGGTTAACTCGCGGCCATCACTTAAACGGACGAGGAATTCGGGGGCGTTTTTCAGCTGATTGATATAACGCTGCGGCACTTGGGTAATGGCGCGCATTTGACTCGCGGAAAACCCTGAAAGTAGTGCTTGTCCTGGGCTCACGGTTTCGCCCAGTTCGACAAAACGCTCTGTGACTACACCACTAAAAGGCGCTGATACCACAGTGTATTTTAAGGATTCGCTGGCTTTGATGACGCGGGCTTGCGCTGCGGTTACGGCTTGTTCTGTGGCCTTAGCATTGGCGGTGGCTTCATCCATCGCGCCCTTAGAAATCGCGCCTTGAGGGAATAACTCTTTATAACGTTTGTATTGCGCCTGTGCTTCAACATTCAAGGCTCTGGCTTTGGCTAAGTCGGCCTCAAAGCTTGCGAGTTCAGCGCCTTGTTCTTTACTGGTGATCTCTAGTAGGGCGGCTCCTTCGGGGACAACATCGTTAACATCGTAGTTGAGTTTGACGATACGACCAGAGGTTTGCGCTGACACAGTCGCCGCTTTTACTGCTTCTATGGTGGCATCTAAGGTGACCCAATTGGCGTAGGGTTTAGTTAAGACTTCGATGGTTTCGACTGAGGCAGCCTGAACTTGAGTACTGGCAAGCGCCAGCAGTAAGAAAAGAACGCGAGAAATTGACGTCATAATTCATATCATCCCAGATGTAATTCATGAGTAAATTCTAATGTAGTTGTTTTCAATAGGCAATCAATATTTATTAGAAAAATTTAATATAGTGTATTTTCCTAATTTAGGAATAAGGCCCATAAGTGCCTTATTCCCATCGTTTCAGTGAGTTCCGACTAAGCCTAAGATTTAGTCATTTAAATAGTAGGTGAGTGTGGACACAATGCGAATTTGTTTAATGTAAGGCGTGCTGTTATCGCGATCCGAAATAGTAAACTGGCCTTGACTGGCGGTTTTAATTTTTCCGAGGCGAGAATCTGAATCCTTAGCAAATTTTTCCGCCACTTCACGGGCATTTTGAGTGGCTTCTTGCACCATCACAGGTTTGACTGAATTGAGATCGGTAAACAGGAATTCGGTGCGATTATCATACTCTTGGCTGGCGATCGCTATGCCTTCCTTCACTAAGCTAATCATCTGCTTACGAGTATTGAGCATTAAATCAATTTGCGGGGTATAAACCGACAAATTTACCTTTGCCGAGTAACGGTATCTGACGTTGGGATCGACATAACCTTGGGCTTGGCGATCTTCAATTGAAGGTAATGAAATCGTAATTTCGCTATCGCTAAAGCCTTGTTCCTTTAAAAACGCCACGACGCGGTCGGTTTTTTGCTGAACCGTCTCGTAGAGTTTAGGCAGATTATTATCGACCTCAGTGAAATTGATTGGCCAAATCGCTACATTGGCTTTGACTTCTTTTTCCGCTAAGCCCTTGACTGTCACTGTGCGTTCCATAGCTTTCATCTGCAATAACGCTGTGCTCGCTGTCTGACCAACATACACAAGCCCAGCACAAAGGAAACCGCCCAGCAGCAGGGCAGGAAGGATGTTATTTTTTTCCATAAAAAGAATCTCTTGATTAGATAAACTCAGCCTACGATACCCAATAAACCTAAGTCATGCACTGGGTTTATTCGGGATAGATGCCGCTTAAGATTTGAGGAAGACAAGTTGGCGATATCAGCTTGATATCGCTTTATTGAGACGGGCTATTTTTCCGGAGGAATAACACTTGGCTGCCATAATTCGACTTTATTGCCGTCGGGATCGATAAACCAGCCAAAGCGGCCAAACTCTGAATCTTCAATGTCACCCACGAGCTGACCGCCTCCTTGTTCGACCTGCATGAGCGCTTGGGCCAGATCATCAACGATAAAATTGAACATAAAGCTCTTATCTGAAGGCTCAAAATAGTCCGTGCTATGGGCGAAGGGCGTCCAAACATGGTAGCCGAGTGTCGCTTTATCTGTGTGATAAAACGCGGCGCCGCCCCAGTTTTCAATGGGGACCTGAAGATGGGTTTTATACCAAGTTGCCAAGGTAACGGGATCTACACTTTTAAAGAAAATTCCACCGAGTCCAATGACTTTAGCCATAGCCGTAGCTGCGTGTATAGGAGTATGAATTAACTTTAGGCAATAAATGCTTAAGATACAAAAAAGCCGCAAAAAATGCGGCTTTTAGGATTAAGCGTTTAGCTTAGAACTGGTAGCTGTATTGAACTGAGTAGTACATACCGCTTGATTCAGTAATTGCATTCACAGGACCAGCGATTGCGCTGTTTTCGATCAAGTGAACTTTTTCACCTTTAATATAAGCGATACCAAAGTCAACGGTGTTTTGTGGGTTGATGTGGTAGCTCATACCCGCTGTATACCAGTTACGGTCAGAGTCTGGGAATGAAATTGAGCTAATTTCGTCCACAACACCTTGGTCATGCATATAACCTGCACGAACGGTGAATTGTTCGTTGATAGTATAAGTACCACCTAGGCTGAATAACCATGAATCTTTCCATTGGTATTCTTTCAGGGCAACGTCGCCAGCTTGCAGTTGAGTACCCGCACCCGCTTGACCTGGAATAATAGTGGCGACGCCATCTTTAGCGGTGATTTGATCAAAGTTGCCCCACTGGGTGTACTGCGCTGTATAGTGCACTGCAAACTTAGTAGTGAGCTGATGGAAACCTGCAACTTGGAAAATATCGGCTAGTGGTACGTCTAAGCTGTCAAAGCTGGTCGCTAGGGCTGTTTTTGAACCTAAACCAACGGCAGATAAATCTTTAGTGCTGATCGTGTTGATATCACCTTTAACATTCACTGTTGGGCTGAAACGATAGCTGATACCGAAACGGTTATCTTTATCTAGCTCAATAGTGGCACCCACTATACCACCGAAGGCCCAGCCGTCAGCGTCGACGTCAACCAAAGGCGTAGTGCCCATGTTACGGGTTAAACGACCTTCACCGTAGATGGCATCCACACCCGCACCGATACTGAACATTTCATTAATACGGTATGAAAGGCTGGCGTTAAAGTTAACCGTTGTGACTTCTGTTTCGCCGAGTAAATCATAAGGTGCTGGTGAGTTTGCAGGTAAACTCTTTGAAAGTGAGCTGGCATCGGTACCGGTACCAAAGTTAGAAAACGCAGCAAAGCCCACGGCGAACTTATCGTCGATTGGGTGGATGTAGAAAATATTAGGGATAATTTTAGAGCTACCCGCATCATCGATGCTGCCTAAGTCAACGGCACCACCGGCAAAGTTAACGTCTTTAACATCAACAGTAATATCGGCATAAGTTAAGCCGAATGAGATCGCATCTTTATCGAATAATGCCATAGCAGCAGGGTTACGTGATAACACAGAAGCGTTATCGGCAATAACCGCATCACCAGCAAATGCACGGCCCATACCTGTGGCTGATTGACTGTTGAGTTGAAAACCTGAAGCTAAGGTTTGAGTACTTGCTAATGCGACAGAAACGGCAATGAGTGTCTTGTTGAATGTTTTCATTATAATTCTCTCTATTTTTTATAAGTATTGGATTTTTATTCGGTCCTAGTCAGCCGAAAGTCTTTAAATCCATTTATTAGTCTTCGGCATCTTATGGACTGAACCTAACCTCAACAAGTCCGACCAGATGTGAAAATTGTTAATTTTCAGTTAATTAAAAACCTTTAAAACAGAGGTTGAACTTTAGTACGCTTGAATGGTCTGGCCAGATGCTTGATATGAAGGGCTTTGGGTTTAACGATAGGTTTCAATTGACGTTAACGGTTTGTAATTGTGTGTTGAGTATTTAAAAGGATACAAAATGTAAAAAGCGCACAAATGTGCGCTTTTTAAGTTATATAAGCGTGTCTAAACTAGAGTGCAGACTTAAATTGTTCGAACTCTGTTGTTACATTTTCACTTGGTGCAGACAATTTGCTCACCAAAATACCGGCAAATGTGGCGAACACAAATCCTGGCAGGATTTCGTATAGTTCGAAAATCCCCCCCGTCAGTTGCTTCCAAATCACGACCGTTAATGCGCCGACAATAATAGTAGCAATGGCGCCATTACGGCTGTATTGCTTCCAAAATAGCGATAATAAGACGACAGGACCAAAGGCCGCACCAAAGCCTGCCCAAGCATAACTCACAAGGCTTAATACACTGCTTTCAGGATTAAGGGCAATGATGCCTGCGATCACGGCAATCGCCAGCACGCCCATGCGACCGACCATCATCAACTCGCGGTCATCCGCTTGTGGGCGTAACCATTTACGGTAAAAATCTTCAGTGATAACACTTGAGCACACCAGTAACTGTGAATCTATAGTGCTCATGATGGCCGACAAAATGGCCGCAATAAGTAGACCACCAATCCAAGGGTTAAACGCGGCTTGGGCTAAATGAATAAATACCGTTTCTGAATTCGCTAGTGGGGCGTTAGCGAAATACAGAGAACCGGCAATACCTGTGGCTAAAGCGCCAATTAAAGATAAGACCATCCAGCTCATGGCAATACGGCGCGATAAGGGCAGGGCATCGGCACTGCCTATCGCCATAAAGCGCGACAAAATATGCGGCTGACCAAAATAGCCAAGACCCCATGCGAGTAAAGACAACATGCCTATCACTGTGGTTTTGTCGCTGACCAAGGCCAACATCGCAGGATCGATAGTTTCAATTCCGGCGTGGCTTTCAGGGTGAGAGAAAACGGCAAAGGGGACGATTAAGAGGGCGACAAGCATCAAACAGCCTTGGAAAAAGTCTGTCCAACACACGGCAAAGAAGCCGCCAATAAAGGTGTAACCGACTATGATGGCTGAGCCAATCACCAGCGCCACTGTGTAATCGAGGCCAAAAACTTTTTCAAACAGAATCGCGCCACCGACCATGCCTGAGGAAGCATAGAAAGTGAAAAACACTAAAATAGTGATTGCGGAGACGAGCTTGAGATAGCCCTGGGTATCGTGGAAACGTTTCTCGAAGAAATCCGGTAAGGTGAGGGCGTTATCGGCGAGTTGAGTGTAAATACGCAGTCGTCTGGCGACAAATAGCCAGTTTAGCCAAGCCCCAAAAATTAATCCTATGCCAATCCAAGCTTCACCTAAGCCGCCTAAGTAGACCGCGCCGGGTAAACCCAGTAACAGCCAACCTGACATATCAGAAGCACCCACACTGAGTGCGGTCACAGCGGGGCCCATTTTGCGGCCACCTAAAATATAATCATCAACAGTATCGGTAGCACGGTAAGCCCAAAAACCTATGCCCATCATCAATACTAAGTAACCAACAAATGTGATTAAAATCGGGGTTTCAATCGTCATCTTGCCTTTTCCCATCTTTTTATTATTAAAAGTGGCAAGCATGCTACCAGATGTTTGAACAATCGCCCATTAGCAGATAAAAGTGTGATTAAAATCTAACCTCCGATAGAGTGAAAATATCGGAGGTTAATTTAAAAATGGTAAATATAATATATGGTTAGATAAAGGTGTTCTTGATTTCGTCTTTCACATAGCTAAGGTCAGCTTGATCCTCACCTATGAGCAAAATAAACGCATCGGGTGTTTCAAAGCCCATTCCTTGGTATTTGCCATCGGCGAAGGTTTGGTCTAGCACCATACGTTTTTCGAGTGGCACGATAAAGAGTGTAACCTTGCTTTGCTCGCCCTGTAGTACTAAGTGCAGGCTTTTCACCCCTTGAAAATCACAATAGGAGGTGTAATACACTTTGCCTGGTTGTTGGGTGAACTTAGCATTGCCAAAGTCTTTCATCGACGCGAGCTGCGCATTGACCTGATTAAAGTTGACGTTTTGATCCACCTGTAAAGCAACACCTTCATGGTAGACATGGGCCAGTGCATGTTCAGCTAAATCGATTGGCCCTAAACGCAATAGACTAAAACTGATCCCCACCACAAATGCTACCGAGGCCGCCATCGCCACTAAAAAGCCCGTCTGACGGCGGTGTTTATGGTGTTGTTGTAACTGCTGACGCAAAATCAGTTTATCGGCGAGATCGTCCGCCACCTCTACTTTCAATGCATTTGTTAGTTTGGCATCAAGGTTTTTGAGCTCATTGATTAAGGCTTGGTTTTCTGGCTTAGCAGTAATTTGCGCCAGAAAATCAGCATCTTGATTATGAGGATCTTCATAAGCTTGACGTCTAAATTTAAGCTCATCCATTGGATTGACCTCTCACATCATTCTTCTCAAGTAATTCTTTCAATTGGCTCCTCGCCCGAAATAAACGCGTCATTACGGTGTTGCGATTGAGCTCCATCAGCTCGGCGATTTCGTCACCACTAAAACCACCAATCAGCTGCAGTAAGAGTGGCTCGCGGTATTCGATATCCAGCTTGCCAATTTGCCGACGGATCAGGTATTGCTCGGTCTGCTCTTCACTGCTATTGGAGATATTGTCTTCTAAGGTATCTTGCTCAACGTCGGAATAATCGAACTGTTTACGCTCGAAACGCCGCGCATTTTCACGCCTAAGAATCGTGATCAGCCATGCCTTCGCCGCTTTATCATCCTTGAGGGAATCCAAAGAGCGCCACGCCCGCAAGAAGGTTTCTTGGGTAATGTCTTCAGCCACGTGTTTATCGCCGCATAACCAGTAGGCGTAGCGGAAGATGTCTGCATGTAGCGCCTTGACTAGGCTGTTGTATCGTCGTTGTTTACTTAGCATGTCAGAAGAGACCGCGGGCTCGACGGATTTCTTACGCCAGTTAGCAAACATTTTCATTTTTTCGGCTTGTTGGCTGAATTTTTAGCATAGTTGAGCTCGCTTCTCTGTCATTAAACCCATAATTTACTTAGGATTCAGTGGGCTTAATGGCGCCGATTTTGGGTTTGAATGTTTATGATCACAGGCTTTAACCGCGTTAAGCAACGCGGCGCACTCGGCGGTCAGCTTGTTAGTATTTGCACTGTCAGTATGGCTGTTGGCATCGGCCTTCGCACTATAGGCGGCAATTTGCAGTTGCTGTATCGCCTGTGCGAGTTGCGGTGACTGCTCGGCAATTTTATCGAGTGTCATAGGCGCTTGCTGTAACTCGCTGAAGTAGCGCTGTAACTGCAACATAATGCGGCTCACATCGCCACTGGCGCAGGCTTGCTCCAATCCTTGTAAGCCCGCAACATTTACTGATTGTGCTGAACTCATTGAAGCGTTAATTGTTGTCGGGGCGGCCGATTGGTTTTTTAAAGCGCGGCGCCAAGCGATTAAAGTGATGATCCAAGCGACGAGAGTGATCAGCCATAGCGCAGCAAACACCTTAACCATCCAGGAGTCATTGTTGTCGGCCGCTGAATTTGCTTGCCAAGAGGCTTGGGCGGGTGCATCTGTGACTGCACCGCCTGTTACCACTATGGTGCGTGCGGGTAGCGTCGCGGTTTCTTGACGTTTAAGGTGCGGATTCCACCAAGGCACTTTGACTTCGGGCAGGGTAAATGTTCCCGCTTT
Source organism: Shewanella sp. SP2S2-6 (assembly GCF_031931965.1). Taxonomy (NCBI): domain Bacteria; kingdom Pseudomonadati; phylum Pseudomonadota; class Gammaproteobacteria; order Alteromonadales; family Shewanellaceae; genus Shewanella; species Shewanella sp. SP2S2-6. The sequence goes on from NZ_JAUOEQ010000011.1 coordinate 38,825, forward strand.
GCTGGGAACGATTGCCGACGTAATACTGTACTGGGAGACAATTTGCGCATCGCGCACAAAGGTTTGTCGCTGAGGTTTTTCAGGGTATGACTTCAGTTCATTAGGCAGGGTTTGCACTATATCTGGCAGGCTATTTTCATCGGCATTGGAAGCCAATAAAGTCATAGTGCGAGTAATAGGGCTACCGACGGTAAATTCTTTAATATCCTCAGGGAAGTTTTCTTTTAGCACCACTAAATCGGCAACCAGCCATTGGCCTTGGAAACTTGTCGGCGCAGGATTTACTTGCACTGTGAGTGAGGGCGCGCCCGCTTGCATGGGGCGGCTTTCATTAAAGCCAAACATGCCGCCGCGTCGTTGGGATTCGACGAGCACATCGCCCGCAAAGGTTGCGCCTTTGATGTTCACTTGGCCGGGTAAGTCCGGAATGATGCCATAGGTGCGTTCAATCACGCGGTAACGGCGGCCATCGACTATCTCAGATCCATCCTTATCTTCGCCGATTTGTTTGATCTGCGCGCCTTCGATTACTGGTGCGCTCAATACGCCCCTTTGTAATTCTACCGCCAGATAGAGTTTTACCTTGTAGGTAATGAGCTGCCCGACATAGGCCTCGTCAGTTGACACTTTGGCATCGATGAATAGGTTATTCATCTGTGCGGGCTGGCTACCCGTTTCGACCACTTTGAGTGGGATCGGCGCCGAGCTGATGCCATCAATAGTAAAGGCTGGAATGGTTAACTGGCCTTTTTGTTTTGGCGCGAGCAACACTTGCCAGCGAGTCTCTTTGACCGCATCGAAGTTCATGATCTGTGTGCTGCGACTCACGCTGGTGCGGCCAACAATAAAGTCTTTCAGCAGGGCGGACGTGTCTAGCTTGCCAGTATCGATTTCGTCATCGACACTGATGTTGAGCACAAAGTATTCACCCTCCATCACAGGATTACGATCGACCGATGCCTCAATTTTGCTAAGTGCAAAGGCAGGATGGGCCACTCCGATGGCAAGGAGTAGCAGGATAAAAAATTGTCTCGTCACCACTGTTCGTTATCCTTTGATATTTGGCCATTTTGACGGCGTTTTTGATATTCCAACTGCATCTTGTTGCGCAGTAACACTTGCGGGTCTTCACTCACGCCCCTCAGTGCTCGTTGCATTTCTGCGGGCAGTGGCTCGCTATTGGTTGGCGGTGCCTCGACCGATTCACTCATAGCAGCCTCTTGTTTATCTTGCGCATTTTGCTCAGGAGCTTCTTTGGCGGCAACGCTTTGCTTTGCTTGCTCCGCTGATTTTTGCGCCTCGGCATCGGCGTTAGCCTGCGCTTGCATCTTAGCTTCATTTTCTACAGGTGAATTGTCTACCGGCTCATTTTCCTTTGCATCCTGCTCGGCATTTTGTTGCTTGGCTTGTTGATCCTGTTGCGCTTTATCTTGATCTTGCTGAGCTTCATCTTGCTTGTCCTGAGCATTGCCATTTTGCTTATCTTGCTCAGACTCTTGCTCATCCGCTTTTTGCTGCTCAGGGCTTTGCTCAGGATTGGCATTGTCCTGTTGATCCTGAGACTCTTGTCCCGCTTGATCTTGCTTATTCTTCTGAGCGCTATCTTGGTCAGATTGTTGTTTATCCTGCGACTGCTGATTACCGGATTGTTGGTCGCCAGATTGTTGGTCACCTGAATTGGAATCACCGGACTGCTGATCGCCTTGTTGATCTTGGTTCTTATCCTGTTGATCGTTTTTACCTTGCTGCTTTTGCTGCTCTTTCAATTGCTTTTCAGCCAGTTCAAGGTTGGCCTTTGCCGCAGGAAAATCGGCTTGTTTTTCAAGTGCAGCTTGATAGCGCTCCTTTGCCTTATCGGGTTTACCGAGTTGCATTAGCGCATTGCCTTGATTGTAGAGGCCTTGGGCTGAGCTATCTTGCTCGAAGGTTTTCAGCGCTTGCTCATAATCACCGGCCTTATATTGGGCGCTGCCACGCCATTGGGGTGACTCAAACTGCTTAGCGGCGTTGGCATAATCTTGGGATTGATAGGCCTGCATCGCTTGCTGATCTGGCGTTTTCCACACATTGTCCCACACACTGGCATGGGCAGGCTGAGGCGCGGCCGCGAACAGTAAGCCGCCAATGAGAGTGGCAAATCCAACGCTTGCCACGATTCCTTGCCTAAAGCTGAAAAGGGCGGGAAGCAGTAATAGCAGGGCGAGATAAGGTCCAAGATCCTGCCAGGTTTCACCGTCAAGATCTGTGGCTTTGGCATCGCCCGTATCACTTAACCAATGTTGTAATTGGGCCAGATCATTGCCGTCGGTGCGATTTTGGATTAACACGCCTTTATTATCCGCTGCCAGTTTTTGCAGCAGGCCAAAGTCAGTGCTGGCCACAACGACTTCGTTGCTGCTGTCGCGCTGCAATTGTCCATCGGGTAGACGAATTGGCGCGCCTTGGCTGGTCCCAAAAGCGACGACCGCAAGACGATATTGCGTGCCACTTAATGCCGAGTTAGCGTCATCAAATTGGGCAGCAGTTATGCCATCTGTCATCACGATAATATCACCGCGAATATGCCCACCCTGAGCCAGTAGCGTTTTAGCTTGGGTTAAACCTGCCGCTAAGTTTGAGCCACGAACGGGCATGATTTCAGGGCTTAAGGTCGGCAATAAATTGAGTAGCGTGCCGGTATCGCGCGTTAACGGGCTGATAGTAAAGGCATCGCCGGCAAAGGCGACTAAACCTGTTTCACCTTCTTTAAGATTACGCAGCAGATCCGTAGCCCTAAATTTAGCTTGGGTTAAACGGTTCGGCGCCAGATCGGTAGCGAACATAGACACAGACATGTCCATCACCAATACGCGGCCTTGCTCGGCGGCAAACACAGGTAAGGATTGTTTATTCACGGCAGGTCCGGCGAGCGCAAAAGTCGCCATCAGCCAAGTGAAAGCTAATAAATGCAACGGACGGCGGGATTTCTTGCTGCCTTGGGTGACCAATATTTTGGCTAAGTGCGGCGCAATATACCTATTCCACGCGCTGTGGCTCTCGCGTTGTCGCCATAAACTCAACAACACTAAAGCCAGTGGCACTAGGGCGAGTAGCCATTCTGGGCGAATAAAATGTAGGCTCATTATTTAATGTTCCCCTGTGAAGTGGTTGCGACAGAGGGTTTAACGCGGCGCGCTGCAAAGAATGGTAATTGACCTAAGGCAATCCACAGGCTCGTCAGTAACGCCAGTGCCAGTGGCCAATAGAACAAATCTGCCTGCGGACGATAGCTTAATTGATCGCGACTCACAGGTTCGAGTTTATCGATTTCTTGGTAAATCTGGTCGAGCTCTTGGCTGTTGCGGGCGCGGAAATAACGACCGTGGGTGACTTCGGCGATATGCTTAAGTTGGTTCTCATCCAGATCCATCGAGGGATTAACCCGCTCGCGGCCAAAGAGTGTGCGGCGCTCCATCACATCGGCACCGACACCGACAGTATAAATAGTGACTTTACGATTAGCGGCAATTTGCGCCGCTTGCTCCGGCTCAATATTGCCCGCGTTGTTAGAGCCGTCGGTCAATAAAATCAACACTCTGTTACTCTCGTCCATTTTATCGAAACGTTTTACCGCCAGCCCTATGGCTTCACCTATGGCGGTTTGTTTACCGACTAAGCCGATTTGTGCTTCTTTTAAAAATTGCGCCACTGAACGTCTGTCTTGGGTGAGCGGCGCCTGCAAATAGGCGTGATCGGCAAAGAGAATTAAACCGATACGGTCGCCTTTGCGGCGCTCGATAAAGTCACTGACGACGTGCTGAATTAAAGTGAAACGGTCAACGGTTTTACCATTTACCACCATGTCTTCAATCTGCATGCTGCCGGATAAATCCACCGCCATCATCAGATCGCGGCCTTGGCTCGGCAGTTCGAACGGTTCGCCAAGCCATTGAGGACGAGCAATAGCGAGCACTAATAGGCACCACATCAGCCAGTAGCGTTTGCGACTCTGGCGCGTGTTGGCCGCTAAGCTTTGTTTGCCTGTTTGGCTTATTCCGGGGAGTTGTAGCCGGCCACCATCCACTTGTACGGTTTGTTGGCGCCAAAAAATCAAAGGTAAAGGCAGTAATATCAATAGCCAAGGCCATGCAATGGTTAACATTGTGCCTCCGGTTGTTTGGTGTCAGCTGGCTGGATTGGCGCTTGGCTTTTAGCTTGAGCGTCGCCACTAGCTTGAACGTAGCCCTTAGCTTGAACAAGATTCTGCTCAGGCGCACTCAGTGTTGCTTTCGATGCCAACCAAGCTTTTGCGAGTTCATGTAACTCATTGGCTTCAGCTAAGGTCAACGGCGTTTGCTGGTGACGTTTGGCCAACAAGTGGCCGATACGTTGGCGTTTAGGCGCGGGTAAATAGCTGTCTAGCCACGTCGCCCAAGCTTCACCATCAAAGGAGGCTATTGCATCTCTGCTGAGATAACTCATGGCGGTACGCTTTAATAGGCTATTGACGTCAGAGACATAGGACGGCGCTTGTCTATCAAGCTGACTAAGCAACTGTTTCGCGGCTTTTTTCGGCGCGAAGTCTCGGGCGCGTTTTCTTAGCCAGATAACTAAGAGTGTGATGAGAGCAATCACTAGCGCGAGGACCAACCAATAACCGATTGCCCAAGGCCAAGCGCCGATTGGATCGGGATGAATGATATCCTGCAGATCCGCCAGCGCTGGGTTTGGCGCTGTAGCCATAGGGACTGCAGCCTGTGGATTTGCTATAACTGGTGTCACTATTTCTGAATTCACTGTTGCTGGATCCATAGTTAACGCAATAATTCCAATTGATGGGCTAGGGGAGCACCTGCATCGATGAGCTGGGTGCGCACGCGCAGTTGCTGCATCATGGCGATAAAGTCCCTTTGCTGACGCAGCTGTATATCAAGCCAAGCCTGATAACTGTGGCGGGTGAGCACTAAGTCCTCCTCCCCATCCCGTACTGGCAAACTAAAGTTGTGCGGTAACGGCAGTGTCCCTTGGCGCAGGGGATCGGTAATAAGATAGGCGCCCACATCGCAATGACGCTTAAGCTCAGTGAGAGGCGCGATACATTGGGGGCTAAAATGGCTGCCATCTGTCACTATCCAAACTAAGGAGCCGGGTTTGGCGATGCGTTGTAATCGCTGACAAGCGCGCAGAATATGATCAGGATCGCGCTGGTCACTGCCAACATGATTGAGTTGATTCTCATGCACACGGCGCAGGCCTGAGATCAATTGCAATATGCCCTGACGACGGCTGCGGGGTTTGAGCTCTAGATGCTCAGACTCGCACGCGATCAAGGCGCCGAGTCTATCGCCATGATTAATCGCATTCCAACCTAAGGTGGTCGCAAGGTGCCCTGCTTGCACCGATTGCAGTAATAAACTTGAGCCAAAATAGAGACTTTGGCTTAAGTCGATTAACAACAGAATAGGGCGCTCACGTTCTTCGACAAATAACTTAGTGTGGGTTTTGCCCGTGCGAGCGGTCACGCGCCAATCAATGGTGCGCACATCGTCGCCCTGTTGATAGTGGCGCACTTCGGCAAACTCCATCCCGCGGCCTTTGATTAAGCTGCTGCGATGGCCCGCTAAATTAGCGCGGGCACGGCTGTAACGCTCGGGCATAGCACGGGCGATATTTTGGCACGCCAGCAGCTCTTGCTCGGTTAAATGCAAGCCATCGGCAAACAGCGGCAAGCCATCGGCCGAGGCTGAGAGTCGCGCAGTGTCACTCATCTTATTTCACCTTTATCTTCACCGTTAAGGTACTGCAACTTGACTCAAGATGTGATTGATCACCTGATCGCGGCTGACGCCTTCGGCTTGTGCCTGATAGCTGAGTAATAATCTGTGTCTTAACACATTCGGTGCAACGGCTTGAATGTCTTCCGGTGAAACAAAGTCTCGCTCGTGCAGCCAAGCGCGGGCGCGGGCGCAGCGTTCTAACGAAATAGTGGCGCGTGGGCTGACACCGTACTCAAGCCATTTCGCTAAGTCTTCGCTGTAACGCAAAGGCTCGCGGGTCGCCATAACGATTTCGACTATGTATTTTTCGAGTGGCTCGGCGAGATAGATTTCCATGGCTTCGTCACGGGCGGCAAACACATCGGCTTGTGCAATCGGCTCAGTGGTCGGCAATTCGTGGGTGAGTGCTTCTTTACGGGATTGGCGCAGAATTTCGATTTCAGTCTCGCCGCTCGGGTAATCAAGATTCAAGTGCATTAAAAAACGGTCAAGCTGTGCTTCGGGCAGGGGATAAGTGCCTTCGTTTTCTAATGGATTTTGGGTTGCCATCACTAAAAACAGCGGTGGCAGCTTATAACTGTGCTTACCGACGGTGACTTGACCTTCGGCCATAGCTTCTAATAAGGCCGATTGTACTTTGGCGGGGGCGCGGTTAATTTCGTCTGCCAAGATCAAATTGTGGAAAATCGGTCCGGCTTCAAACTCGAAGGTGCCAGTTTGCGAGCGATAAATATCTGTGCCGGTTAAATCGGCAGGCAGCAGATCTGGGGTAAATTGAATGCGGTGGAAATCGCCCTCAACCCCGTCACATAAGGCTTTCACCGCACGGGTCTTGGCCAGTCCAGGTGGACCTTCAACTAATAAGTGGCCATTGGCAATTAAGGCAATGAGCAGATTTTCGGTCAATACTGGCTGCCCTAAAACAACCTTATTTAGGTAAGTGCGTAATGCATGGAAGCGACTCAAAGGCATGATGCTACTCGTTTTATTATGTTGAAAATGCGTGTGTGGGCTATAGACAACGGATATGGTAAAGAATTCCCTTAGGGTTTGGCTAGTGTTAAAAAAACAAACAGGTGTTTAAAACTTGCTGACAAGAAGTTAGAATCAGATCACACTTTAATGGTCAGACCTGTTATTAGGCGTTTTTCGCCGTAAAACAATGGGTCAAACACGGAAATAGCTAGCGCCGCCTGAAATCTCTCAGCGATTGCGCACATAAAGAGGGTGACAAATGAGTGATAGACAACAGGTTACGAACGCCAAGGGCGAGCGTATCGCAATTGTAGCGGGTTTAAGAACGCCATTTGCAAAACAAGCCACGGCATTTCACGGTGTATCGGCGCTCGATATGGGCAAAATGGTGGTCAATGAATTATTGGCGCGCTCTGAACTCGATCCTAAGCTGATTGAGCAATTAGTGTATGGACAAGTGGTGCAAATGCCCGCTGCACCTAACATTGCTCGTGAAATCGTACTCGGTACTGGCATGAATGTGTCGACCGATGCCTATAGTGTCACTCGTGCCTGTGCAACTAGCTTTCAATCTGCCGTCAACGTGGCCGAATCTATCATGACGGGCAATATCGAAATCGGTATTGCGGGCGGCGCCGACTCTTCTTCTGTCTTGCCTATCGGCGTGTCGAAAAAATTAGCCCATGCGTTAGTCGATCTGAATAAAGCCCGTAGCTTTGGGCAAAAGTTACAAATTTTCCGTCGTTTAGGCATTAAAGATTTATTACCTGTGCCGCCTGCGGTAGCTGAGTACTCAACGGGCTTGTCTATGGGACAAACCGCCGAGCAAATGGCAAAAACCTACAATATTAGCCGCGCCGATCAAGATGCCTTAGCGCACCGCTCGCACACCTTAGCGAGTGAAACTTGGGCTTCGGGCCATCTTCGTGACGAAGTGATGGTTGCCCATGTGCCGCCGTATAAACAGTTTATCGATCGCGATAACAATATCCGCGAAAACTCGGTACTTGAGTCATACGCTAAGCTGCGTCCTGCATTCGATAAACAACATGGTACTGTGACGGCGGCCAACAGTACGCCACTGACTGACGGTGCCTCAGCGATTATCCTGATGAGCGAAGGTCGAGCTAAAGCCTTAGGTTATCAACCAATTGGTTACATTAAGAGCTACGCTTTTAGCGCCATTGATGTGTGGCAAGACATGCTGATGGGACCCTCTTACGCGACGCCACTGGCGCTGAAACGTGCTGGAATGGAGCTAGAAGATCTTACCCTGATTGAAATGCACGAAGCCTTTGCGGCGCAGACATTAGCGAATATGCAGATGTTTGCTTCGAAAAAATTTGCCGAAGAAAAACTTGGCCGTAACCGCGCGATTGGTGAAATCGACATGAGCAAGTTTAACGTGCTCGGCGGCTCGCTTGCCTACGGTCATCCTTTTGCTGCAACGGGAACCCGTTTGATCACGCAAGTGTGTCGTGAGCTTAAGCGCCGTGGTGGTGGAACTGGCCTAACAACGGCCTGTGCGGCTGGTGGTTTGGGCGTGGCTATGATAGTGGAAGTGGAGTAATCGGCATGGAAATGACCTTTAATTTAACCCGCCGCGACGACGGCATTGCTATTTTGACTATGGATGTTCCTGGCGAAACCATGAACACCCTAAAAGCGCAGTTTGGCCCTGAAATCAGTGAGATTCTGGCCGAGATCAAAAGTGATTCGAGCATTCGCGGTTTAGTGCTGATCTCAGGCAAAAAAGATTCTTTTGTCGCGGGCGCAGATATTTCTATGCTCGATGCTTGTAAAACGGCGAGCGATGCCAAAGCCTTATCCCAACAAGGTCATGTAGTTTTCAATGAGCTAGAAGCCTTAACTATTCCTGTGGTTGCCGCAATCCATGGTGCCTGTTTAGGCGGTGGTTTAGAGTTAGCCTTAGCCTGTCATCAAAGGGTATGTAGCGATGATGGCAAGACTATGCTCGGCGTTCCGGAAGTCCAACTTGGCTTATTGCCAGGTGGCGGCGGGACTCAACGTTTGCCACGTTTAGTCGGCATTACGACGGCCTTAGACATGATGCTGACCGGTAAACAAATCCGCCCTAAACAAGCCTTGAAAATGGGCTTAGTGAATGATGTTGTGCCGCAGACGATTCTGTTACAAACCGCAGTTGAGATGGCGCTTGCGGGTAAACGTGCACCGAAACCAGTTAAAAAGTCACTCGTTAATCAAGTGCTTGAAGGCACGAGTTTCGGCCGTAACATTATTTTCGATCAAGCGACTAAGCAGGTCGAAAAGAAAACCCAAGGTAATTATCCTGCGCCTGCCAAGATCATTGACTGCGTGCGTCAAGGGATTGCTAAGGGTATGCAAAAAGGGCTAGAAGTCGAAGCCAGTCATTTTGCCGAATTAGTGGTATCGAAAGAATCTGAAGCGCTGCGCAGTATTTTTTTCGCGACCACAGAAATGAAGAAAGAAACCGGCGCTGAAGGTGCGAGCCCGCGTAAAGTGAAAAAAGCGGTGATCTTAGGTGGCGGTTTAATGGGTGGCGGTATCGCATCTGTCACAACGACCAAGGCTAAAATCCCCGTTCGTGTCAAAGACATCAGCGAAAAAGGTTTAAGCAATGCATTAGCTTACGCCTACAAGCTGTTGGATAAAGGGGTTAAGCGCCGTCATATGACGCCTGCTGCCCGTGACAACCTAATGGCACTGATGACCACAACGTCTGAATATAAAGGCGTTAAAGATGCCGACATCGTTGTGGAAGCGGTATTTGAAGATTTAGCGCTTAAGCATCAAATGGTGAAAGACATCGAGCGTGAGTGTGGTGAGCACACCATTTTTGCGTCAAACACCTCATCTTTGCCTATTAGCCAAATCGCCGAAGCGGCAACGCGTCCTGAGAACGTGATAGGTCTGCATTATTTCTCACCAGTAGAAAAAATGCCGCTGGTGGAAGTGATTGCCCATGCTAAAACGTCACCAGAAACCATTGCGACCACGGTCGCATTTGCCCGTAAGCAAGGTAAAACACCGATAGTGGTGCAAGACGGCGCGGGTTTCTACGTGAACCGTATTCTTGCACTCTACATGAACGAGGCCGCGCAATTATTACTTGAAGGCCAAAGTGTTGAACATCTTGATAAAGCGCTGGTTAAGTTTGGTTTCCCTGTGGGCCCTATTGCTTTACTCGACGAAGTGGGTATCGACGTGGGCGCTAAGATTTCACCAATCCTCGAAAAAGAATTGGGTGAACGTTTTAAAGCGCCAGCGGCTTTTGACAAGCTTTTGGGTGACGATCGTAAAGGCCGTAAAAATGGTAAAGGCTTTTATCAATACGGCGCTTCGAGCAAGAAAGTTAAAGCTGTCGATGAGAGTGTTTATGGCGTGTTAGGCATTAAGCCTGGCACCAATAAAGACGCCAAAGCAGTAGCCGAGCGTTGTGTCGTACAAATGCTCAACGAAGCGGTGCGTTGCTTGGATGATGGAATTATTGCATCGCCAAGAGATGGTGATATTGGCGCCATTTTCGGTATTGGCTTCCCACCATTCCTCGGTGGTCCATTCCATTATATTGACACTTTGGGCGCCGCGAACTTAGTGCGAATTCTTGAAGGTTATCAAAGTCAATTAGGCAGCAGATTCGAACCTTGTGAGCGCTTGAAAACTATGGCTCAAGAAAACGCGCACTTTTTCTAAGTTTTAGTGAATCTAAGCCATAGTTAATCTAGGTCTTAGTTAATCTCGGTGTTAGTTAACCAAGGTTGAATAAAAAAGCGGCAGATCATTGCCGCTTTTTTTATTGCCACAAGGCATGTTTTTGCCTAAAAAATGTTCACAATTTAGCTGTAGATCTTGTATTATCCAAGCCCTTGATGAAGAAAGCAGTGCTCAGTGCTAGGTGTCCTGTACTGAGAATATAGCGATGAATGAGTGTTGCTCGTTTCAGCAGTCTGCGGCGGTCATTTCATCCAGCCGTTAAAACGGCGTATTTAACATGTGCATCAATCAGCAAGACTACGCGAGGAGCATCCGCATTTTGATGGGGATTAATTTCCCTATATTTATGATTTTTTTGTTATTTTTTAAAGAGGTGGTTTGTGGCTTTGCTGGTTATCTTTATCGCATTAATCTCGGCTTGGTACTTCGGCTTAGCTGCATTTACCGCAGGCCTTTCTGTTACGCATTGGACATTACTGGGTTTTGTGCTCGGGCCTTTGGCTTATCCGCTCTTTACGACACACCGCCATTTAGCTTTGAGGAAAATCCGTTGTAGTGAGGAAGGGATATTAAATAGCTAATCTATCAATATGTAATGCTATGTATTTTCATACTTTTTTACTTATGTAAAACTAAAGGGAGCTAATGCTCCCTTTATTGTTTCTAGCCTAATTTTCCATCATAGTGCACGAGTTAGACTCATGGCTACAGGACTTAAATTAATTCCACCAACCTTTCGCAGAAATCACTTCAAGGTGGTTTAAGCCTTCTGGCAACTTAACTTTTTTACGCGCTGGTTTGGATAAACCGAGTGCTTTTTTGATTGAATTTAGCATAGTCACTCTCCCTAACCTGATTAATGTTATGCAACTTCAGAGTTAATGAACTTAACGCATGGATGACCAGCAACTTCTAGTGATTTGAACTTCACTGCAGGATGACCAGCAACTTCAAGTGATTTGAATTTCACTGCAGGATGACCAGCAACTTCAAGTGATTTGAATTTCACTGCAGGATGACCAGCAACTTCGAATGGTTTGAACTTCACTGCAGGATGACCAGCAACTTCAAGTGATTTGAATTTCACAGCAGGATGACCAGCAACTTCAAATGATTTGAACTTTACTGCAGGATGACCAGCAACTTCGAGTGATTTGAATTTGACCGCAGGATGCCCTGTAGTTTCAAGCGAAGTTTGTCCAGAATTGGTAGTCGCTTCAAGTGCTGCAGAATTTGCTACAAAACCAATTGAAGATAATAAAGTAACTGTTACTAGGATTCCTTTAATCATTCTAATTCTCTCTCAGGGTAGTTGATATTGATTTATTATTGACACTGATAGTGCTATAGCACTTGTTGTGCCAATGTTGTGAATCGCAATCAAATTGAGAGTTAAATGATTAGGTAATGTTGCTTTTTGTGTTTGACTTTATCATGTCTTCTTGGAGTAACAGGGTAAATTCGGTCTCTTTTATGGCCTTACTAAAAATATAGCCTTGAATTTCTTCACAGTTGAGTGCTCGTAAAATATTCAATTGTGCTGCTTGTTCTACCCCTTCTCCCACAACAGAAAGCCCCATGTTATGGGCGATAGTGATAATAGAATCGACCATTTTGAGATCGCGATCAGACTTATCAATATCGTCAACAAAAGCTTTATCAATTTTTAAAGTATGAATCGGGAAACGTTTTAAGTATGAAAGGGACGAGTACCCAGTGCCGAAATCATCGAGTGCCAAACTAACGCCCATTTTAGCCAGTTGCTGCATGACAATAATCGCCGTTTCCGGCTGCTTAATGACAGTACCTTCAGTTATTTCTAATTCAAGGTGACAAGCGGGGAGTTTGGTGAGTCTTAAAATTGACTCTATTCGTTGTTGGATATCGGGGAGTGCAAATTGACGTGACGATAAATTGACGGCGACTCTGCCGCTGAATATTCCTTGTTCACGCCATTTCTGCGCTGCGAAACAGGCTTTGCGTAAGACGATTTCACCAATTTCAACAATTAAACCGTTTTCTTCAGCAAGTGGAATAAAATCATTTGGGGGTATCAAGCCATGTACTGGATGATTTAATCTGACTAAAGCCTCCATGCCTGCAATTTTACCGCGCTTAAGATCAACCTTAGGCTGATAATAAACTTCAAATAGATCATCTTTTAAGCCTTCACGGATAAGATTCTCTATTTCTAACTGCCTAATCGCATGTTGATTTAATGACTCTGAATAAAACTGATAGCAATTACCTCCTGCTGACTTTGCATGGTACATAGCAATGTCAGCTTTCCTCAGTAATGCTTGCTCACTTTGCTCATCTTCTGGAAATAGTACTATACCAATACTTAATCCTAGGACTAGTTGTTCATTACTCACTTCAAAAGCGGGTTTTAACCCTTCGATAATACGGTTAGCAATCGCAGCGCTGGCGCTTATATCTGAGCCTTTATCTAATACAATGGCGAATTCATCTCCGCCTAGACGGTAAATACTGGTGTTTTTAGGAAGTAATGACTTAATGCGAGCAGCAACGAGCTTTAATAATGTATCTCCAATCTGGTGACCCAAGGAATCATTTATACGTTTAAAATTATCAAGATCAAGTACCATTAACGCATGGGCTATTTCTCGATTCACTAGGTTACTTAAGGTCACTTGTAAGTTGGAGCGATTTGGGAGTCCGGTTAAGAGATCATTATTGGTTAGTTTTCTAAGCTCTTCTTCTTGCTGTTTCCGTCGCGAAATATCCGAAAAAACCCCGACATAGTGTGACAATTCGCCTAACTCATCATAGATAGCATCGATAGTGAGCTCCATGTGGAAGTGACTTTTATCTCCTCTTGCGGCTTCGACTTCATTTGCCCAGCGACCTTGTTGCTTCAACATGGTCCTGATTTGGGTGGAGAAGGTTTCAGGATATAAATCAAATGTGAGTACGTTGCCAATAAAATCAGTTCGGTTACGTAATGAAATCTTACAGCAAGCTTCATTAACTTCGACAAAACGGTATTCACCGTCGAGGATAAACATGCCTTCAGAAATATTTTCAATGGCTTTTTCAAAGAGTTTTAGTTGCTCTTCTTTTTGTTTAAATTGACTAATGTTTTTAATCGTACCTGTCATACGCAGGGCATTATCTTTGTCATCCCGCTCTACAATTTTGGCGCGGTCTAAGATCCATACCCAATTGTCGTCTTTACCTTTTACTCGGTATGCGGCTTCGAAATGATCTGTTTCACCATAAAAATGCTTATTGAGCGCTTCTCGAACACGCTCTTGATCCATTGGATGTATATTGCTCTCTTCATCTGATTTACCAGAACGGTGTCCATCACGGGGAAATTCAAGTGCTCCCCAGATATTTGAGCGGAAAATGTTGCCAGTTTCTATATCCCAGTCCCACATTTCATCACCACTTCCCCATAAGGAAAGTTTTAATCTTTCTTCACTGAGGACAATTTGTCTTTGCGTCTCCCTACGACGTAAAATGGCTTTTACTATCACAAATGAAATGAATATTGTAATTACTACATATATAGATTTTGCTTGAAATGATGACCACCAAGGAGGTGTTATTATGACAGCAAGCTCCTTTGTTGCTGCTTTTTCACCAGAAAGGGAGTTAACGGCATATACTTGAAAATTATATTTACCTGGCGATAGGTTTGTATATGTAGCAGAGTTTGTTCCATTTGCTGATATCCATGTATCGGAAAGGCCATACATTCTGTAGTGGTAGTTGGTAGAGGAGTCGTCTGACATAGGTGATATAAAATTAAATGAAAATGGATAATCTGAATATTTTAAGGTTATTTCATTTTTATTTTGATTTTCTTTGTTAAAGAAGTTGCTTTCTTTTTCTTGTATTATATTAAAGACTAAGAATTCTGATATTTCAGTTCTGTTTATCTTGCTATTATTAATATAGCTCACAGTATTAATTGGAGATACTAAGCTAACTCCATTTATACCAGCAAGTAAAATATAACCATTAACCTCTATTCCACTCGGCGAGTTATATTCATACTGACTTCCATTTGATGTTTTTAAGGTGTATGACTTCTTGTTTTTCTTTTCATATATAATAACTTCACTCAGTGATGCCGCAGTTAAAAAATCATTACTATCAACGATGGCGTAAATTTCTTTTTTATTAGAAAATACTTCAGAAATACTATTGTTTTTTGCATTGTAGAACATTAACGATGTAGATGTTCCAAAATAAATTCCATTATCGCTTTTTACTATGCTGTATGTTATTTCTTCACTTAAGTTTTTTAATAATCCATTTTTATATTCTTTAAGGCCCCCCTGACCTGCAACATAAATAATATCTGTCGACTCTAATTCAATATCAAAAATTGGCTCGTTTTTTTTAGTGTCAACACTACTGATTATTTCTCCTTTACTGATAATCAATACTTTTCCATCAGATGTTCCTGCAGCAATTAACGAGTTATCTTCATTGCTAGATAAGGACGAGATTGATTTTTTACTAATCAATTTTACAGTATCTATTGTCTTCAAAAACAATCCATTATTAGTCCCGAAATAGAGCCCGTCATCATTCAATATTGCATATTTATATCCTTGACTTTGTGTGTCGAAACTTTCTATTAAACTAAAATTGTTGTCAAAAAGATCTATTTTTTCGGATTCGGATGAGACGAGAAATCCCTGAGGGTTCTTTGTAAGATGCCAGGCATTATCTTTTACTAAATTAGTTTGCTGTACTAGGTTATTAACGTTTCTTATAATAATAACGCCTTGATCAATGCTGCCCAATATAAACATATCTTCTGTTGCAAGAAATGAAGATATTTTATCAGTGCGATCTGAAGATAGAAGTCCTACAATGGCATTTTTAGAAATATTAACAATGTTTTCGTTAGTGAAGCCATAAATCGTATTTTTATATTTTGTGAGTTGAGAGAATGCTCGTGGATCTATTTTTACTATTTCATTTTCTTCGTATTCATATAATCCATCACTGAATGATATTAGCATTGTCGTGTCATTCTTTTGCTCAAAATCCATTGTTTTTCGAGCTATCTCTTTTAATTCACTCCCGCTTAGTTCAAATAATGTGCCTGCATAGTCTCTTATATAATAATCGTCGCCTACTTTTATCGTTTTTTTAATTTCACTTAGGCCTTTCTTTGAAAGTTCATATGTTTTTTCTTTGTTACTTATATCAATAATTGCTTTGTTGGTTCCAACAATTAAACTCTTATCACTTGAGTTGAGGCTCCAGACTGGGGAGTCATTTACCGACAGACCATAATGAGAAAATGATTCTTGCAGTTTATCATATACGACTAGACCACTATCGGTTCCAACATACAACACGCCTTGCTCATCAATGAGTAAACTTCTGATAAAAGAACTGGGAAGGCCTGTTCTGGCATCATTAGCATAAAAATGCTTAAAGTTTTTCCCATCAAATCGATTAAGTCCATTAAATGTTCCAATCCATAGATAGCCATCATGGTCCTGGACTATAGACGTAACAGTGCTTTGGGAAAGTCCTTGCGGGACACCAAAAGATTGTGATTGGAGAATAATTGGAGATTTGTCAGAAAAGGGCGATGCGTTTACGTCTTCGAATGCATGCAAGCCAAAGAAAGCGAGCAAGACGATTTTAAAGAGTGCTTTAGGCATAGTGTTTGTTCTTATTATCCGAGGATGCCATGAAACAATTGTGTTACATCACTTTTCCAGAAAGTGAGGGCTTTGTCAAAGCGGAGGCGGCTAAAAATCCTTTTAACAGCATGTAGATGCAGCAAAATTGTTCGCTGTAGAAGGGGGAGAACATGGACTAGCCATGTTTTACATTAGTATTACGCCCAACCGTGATAGATACAACTATAGTTGGGCCAATTTGTAGCGGTTTTGTTTGTTTGTCCAATTTTGTGAACAAATGTGTGTGTAAAAGTGTTTTTGTTTAGAAATTAAACTTCTCTGCCGTTTGCTTAAACGTTTTGAGATCTGTGATCATTTTTTCTGACTGCAACGCCGCTTGGGTTCTGTGCTGTTCACCCGTGCTAAATAAGACTAAGCGGTCACTGTGTTTGGTGCGCATTTTACGCATCATGAATTTGAGTAAATCAGTGCGGGTGAGCTTAGTGATTTCGTCTACGACCAGTTCTCTTTGGTTAAATTGATAATCTCTGTTGCCGACACTGACCCAATATCGTTGGCTGCGAGTTTTGAGGTTCGCATCGTGCTCCATGATCTGACTAATAAGACCGACCTTAGTGCTTTCCCATTCTTCGTTGGTGATTTGCATCACGGCGTAATTAAAGTCGGCAATAAACTCATCTATTGCCTCTAATAAATGCAGTGGTCCAGTCGTAGGTGACTGGATATAAAAAATGAGTCCTGGATGGCGATTGAGCGGCAGATAACCTGTGCCAACCATGTAGCCTAACTGTTTCTCGGTGCGCAGTTCATGGAAGAAGGTGGACGACATAGTGTGGTTCAGTAAGCTAAATAGTGCCATTTTTTCTGGCGTTGCTACTGCGGATTGGTAATACACAATGATCGCGCTATCTTGATGATCTATTGCAAGTTCTCTAAGTAAGGTGCCTTGGCCCGTTAAATTGACTAATTCTCTGGTGGACTCGGCGCTTGGCGTCGAAACCAAGGATAAAATGTGCTCTAAGCGTTTACCGAGAGCTTGTGCTTCAGAGACTAACCAATCCCCGTAGACTAACCCTTCAAGATAGATCTTCTCGTAAAAGGCGCGTACATGGTTATGCAAATCTTCAAGGCTTATGTTTTCGAGCATTTGAGCCATGCGGGCAGGTTCATAACTGCTTTTTTGTAGCGTGACAGTCAGACTAGTAAACAATTGCGAAATAGGTTTAGCCTGCGCTAGATTCTGCCAACTGCGCAGTAGTTGAGATTTAATTAGGGCAAAACGTTCTTCAGTAAAATTACGCTCTCTGGCTTTGTGGATTAACAAGGCCAACAGGGTTTCTTGATTACCGGTAAAGCCCGATAAATGCAGGGTTATACCACCTTGATGCGGATAAATATTGTAGCTTAAGCCCGCAACTTCGGCCTGATAGGTTGGTTCAGTCAGATAATCGAGCAGCATTTCAACATACAGGCGGGTGAGGGCGGCATGTTTTGGTGTTTTACTCGCCTGCTCTGAGTCCAGCGACAAATACATGTGGCCTTTGGGCACATTAAACTCATCGTCTTTCTTGTGCCAAATACGGTATCCCGTCGATTCTGCAACGATCACTGGTACATCGACATCGCTCTTATCTGGTCGAGGAATGGAGTCGGCGACGATAAATGGGTTTGCTGCAGGTAATTGTAATTCTGGGCGAATACTGCTCACTTGCCAACGAACGAGGGACTGAGGTGCAATAGGGCGCACTTTATAGGGCGTGTGATACCAGTTGGCTTTACGATCCGTTTTAACCGATTGCGCGATAAGCTGCAGACGCATATTGTGAGGCGTCATTAGCCCGAGTAGGGCTATGGTTTCTGGAATATCCAACCCATCCATTCGATAGTCACCAAAGACCAAATCTTCGACTTCATAATGATGCATATTGATACTGAGGTGGCTGGCCAAATCGAGTGATTTAACTTGCTCTTGGTAACGAAACGCCATTTTGAGTAAGTTTGCGCGCTCTAAATAACGCCATTCATCTAAGCCTTGGGTTTTGATGAGCTCAATATACTCAAAACAGCAGCTGATAATCTCATCAAGATTCGCTAGTCCCTTATCGGTTAACTGTAAACCGATACTGTAATCTTTGAAGTTATAACCATTTACGCCGCCGCCCGCAGACAAGTTATTCACCAGTCCCTGCTCTTTAAGATAGGACAACAGGCTGCCATGGCTCTCATTGCCTAAAATATGGCTGATATAAGTCAACGGTTTACGTTTGTAGTAGTGGTCAATGCCTGGGAAATTAAAGCTGATGCTTAAGCGTTTTTGCTCCTTAAGCGGCACGATATCGATTTGGGTTAACAGCTCATTTTTCGAAAACAGCGGCACTTGAGGATAGTTTTTCACTAAGTTCAAGTTTCGGATCCCGCTAAAATAATGGCTGGCTAACTCTTCTAATTCGTCGAGGGAAAGCGGCGCGACTAAGCACAGGGTCATTAAGTTGGCGCTGTAGTGGCTTTGATAGAAATCGAGTAATTCGCTACGTACCTGTGCTTGCTCTCCGCCTAAGGTGACTAAGTTACCCACGGAAAATTTTGAGAAAGGATGCAGTGGATTAACTGTCTCTTTGAGCACTTGATAGGTACGGCGAATATCGTCTTTCAGTTTTAAACTAAATTCAGATTCAATAGCTTGGCGTTCTCTATCGACCAGTTCTAAGTCAAATTTAGGGGCGATAAAAAATTGGCTGAATCTGTCTAAGGAGTCGGCAAACACGTCTTCATTGATGGTGAAAAAGAAGTTAGTGTGTTCAGTGCCCGTCCAAGCGTTATTGCTGCCGCCATGTTGGTTGATAAAGGCATGGTACTCGCCTGAGTCGGGAAATTTTTCGGTACCAAGAAAGAGCATATGCTCTAAAAAGTGCGCCATGCCGGGTCTATCTGCGGGATCATCAAAATGACCCACGCCTACAGCCATAGATGCGGCCGCTTGGCTGGCATCTTGATCTTCAACCAATAACACCCTAAGCGCGTTATCTAACACAAGATAACGATACTGACGGTGATCATTTGGACTTTTATAAATGGACTGAGAGGCTTGCAAAGAGACACTCCGATAACGATAGCTTGTTATATATTGATAGTCTTAATGGTTTTTAGCAAATATCTCTTGTGTTTATCGACTAAAGATTAAGTCTTACAAGGTTTGTTGAAATGGATTTTAGGGCTACAATTGGGATAAAACAAAAACAAGTTTGAGTCGCGAGAGAAGTATGCAGCTATTTTTGATGAGACATGGTGACGCCGGATTTAATGCTCAGTCTGATAGAGACAGAACACTGACCGATGTTGGAAGGCACCATACTGTGTTGATGAGCAACTGGTTGGCTCGCAGTGTGACTGATTTCGATCTTGTTTTGGTGAGTCCTTACTTACGTGCACAGCAAACTTGGCAGGAGCTGAGTCAGCATTTTCCTGAGCCGCGTAAGTGGTTAGTCGCTGATGATCTTGTTCCTTCTGGCGATCCCGCCAATGTAGCCGCGTTAGTTGTAGCCTACGCTGAGTTATACAAGGCGGATAAAGTGCTAGTGATTGCTCACATGCCGTTATTGGGCTATTTAGTCAGTGAGTTAGTTGCTGGCGTTGAGCCGCCGTTATTTGCCACTTCGGGCATTACACTCATTGATAAACATGCCGAGCAAGCCTCAATCGTGTGGCAGCACGCACCCCACAGCATTAGCTAGTCTTGATTTATATTCCTTTTACAAACGAAACGGCCCACTGAATGTGGGCCGTTTGTTTTCGGTAAACGTAGAAAACTCGCTAAACCTCTAAATCTGAAACGTTAATGTTTAAAGTCGATAGCGAGTTAACGTCTATGCGGCTGCTCACCAATATCAATCAGCACTAATAACGCCGCATCGCCGCCCCATTCTTTAGGTGCTTGATGGAAAGCCTTCACCATAGGATGCTGCACTAACCACATGGGGACTTGTTGTTTCAATATGCCACTGCCGTAGCCGTGCATAATGCAGCAACACAGGCTTTGCTGTTTAACGCAGGCTTGGATCAGTGCCGCTAACTCAAGTTTGGCTTCCGATTGGCGATAGCCGTGCAAATCCAGCAGCAAATCTGGCTGGTAATCTCCACGTCGTAGGCGTTTGAGTTCTAGGCTATCAATCCCTTCCTCTAACCAACGCATCGGTCCTTGTACTGGCAGTAGCGGCTGATAAGTATCTGAGAAATAACTGTTAGCATGCAGTTGCTGCTCTTTCAGTTCTATTTCCTGTTTGGTTTTTAAGGGCGTGCGAAAGTGTCGCTTATTTTGCGTGATGGGTTTAATACCATCGATAAGCGCTGAGAACATCGCCAAGCCTTCTTTGTCGTCGTCTTTATTCATGGCGGGTATTCTATTGAATCCTATGGTTTCTGAATAGAGTTCAGTTACAATGTTCGCGAACAAACTAGCGGGAGCACGTTTTGGATAAGATCTTTGTAGATGAAGCTGTGACAGAATTACGCACTATTGGCGATATGTTACGTTGGGCCGTGAGCCGTTTTAACGACGCCAATGTGTATTATGGTCATGGTACTGATAACGCGTGGGATGAAGCCATCGCCTTAGTTTTCCATGCTTTACACTTACCCGAAGAAATCGGCCAGCAAGTGATTTTAAGCAACTTGACCAGCAGTGAAAAGCATAAAATTGTCGAGTTGATTATTCGCCGTGTCAGAGAGCGCCTACCTGTGCCTTACCTGACCAACAAAGCGCGTTTTGCTGGACTTGAATTTTACGTCGATGAGCGCGTGTTAGTGCCACGTTCACCGATTGCTGAAATGATCGCCAACCGTTTTAGCCCTTGGTTATACGGCAAACCGGTAACCCGTATTTTAGATTTATGTACTGGCAGCGCTTGTATCGCTATCGCCTGTGCCTACGAATTTGAAGACGCCGAAGTTGACGCGCTGGACATCAGCGAAGATGCCTTAGATGTGGCGCAAATCAATATTGAAACCTTAGGCGTGATGGACCGAGTATTCCCGATGCAATCGGATTTGTTCTCGGCCATCCCAGAAGACCCTCAGTATGATTTGATTGTCTCAAACCCACCTTATGTGGATGCCGAAGACATTGGCGACATGCCAGATGAATATCATCATGAGCCTGCCATCGGTTTAGCCTCTGGTCGCGACGGCTTAGATTTAACTAAACGCATACTGGCCAATGCCGCGCAATACCTCACGCCAACGGGTTTACTCGTAGTTGAAGTCGGTAATTCTATGGTGCATTTGATTGAGCAATTCCCAGAAGTGCCATTCACTTGGATTAACTTTGAAAATGGCGGTGATGGCGTATTTGTTTTGACCCGCGATCAACTGGTCGAAAATCAGTCAGTGTTCGGCATTTATCGCGACGCAGAATAACCTAAGATAGCAAATTAGGTTGAGACTTTTCCCGCTGCCAGTTAGGCTTGCAGCGGGAAAATAAATTGTCCAGTGGTCGCTGGACACGGAGCGATGAACAAATAACCTAAGGTGTACAAAGCGGATGTCTGGAAACAGTATTGGTCAAAATTTTGTAGTGACGACGTTTGGTGAGAGTCACGGTGTTGCACTGGGTTGCATTATTGATGGTTGCCCACCCGGGCTTGAATTAACCGAAGCCGATATGCAGCATGATCTTGACCGCCGTCGCCCAGGGACATCCCGATATACCACGGCCCGCCGTGAGCCTGACGAAGTGCGGATTTTATCCGGCGTTTTCGAGGGTAAAACCACGGGTACTTCAATTGGACTCTTGATTGAAAATACCGATCAACGCAGTCAAGATTACTCTAATATCAAAGATTTATTCCGCCCTGGACACGCCGATTATACCTATCAGCAAAAGTACGGTATGCGTGATTACCGAGGTGGTGGCCGCTCGTCTGCCCGTGAAACCGCGATGCGCGTTGCGGCGGGTGCTGTGGCTAAAAAGTATTTGAAGCAAGTTCACGGTATCGAGATCTATGGGTTTATGTCACAGCTGGGTCCTATTTGTGCGCAGAGTATTGATCTTGACCAAATTGAGCAAAATGCCTTTTTCTTCCCCGATGCCAGCAAGCTTGAAGCGCTTGATGAATACATGCGTGAGCTGAAAAAATCCGGTGACTCCATTGGCGCGAAAATCTCCGTTATCGCGACAGGCGTGCCAGTGGGGTTAGGTGAGCCAGTATTTGATCGATTGGATGCTGATATTGCTCACGCGCTGATGGGCATCAATGCCGTTAAAGGTGTTGAGATTGGTGATGGTTTTGGCGTAGTGACTCAAAAGGGCTCCGAAGGTCGTGACTTAATGTCGCCGCAAGGCTTTGAATCTAACCATGCGGGCGGTGTGCTCGGTGGGATTTCATCGGGCCAGCCGATTATTGCCCATATTGCGTTAAAACCCACATCAAGCATCAGTGTGCCGGGCCAAAGTATGACGGCGCAGGGTGAAATGGCCGAAGTTGTCACTAAAGGTCGTCACGATCCTTGTGTTGGGATCCGCGCGGTACCGATTGCCGAAGCTATGCTTGCCATTGTGTTGATGGATCACTTATTAAGACACAGAGCGCAAAATCAGGATGTGCGTAGTCATACGCCCGTTCTCGGAATGAGATAGGGGTATGCGATAGGAGCATGAGACTGGGGTATGAGATAGGCGCATGTGATAGATGGTATGCGATAACGATACAACAAGTGGCATGAGATAAAGGGAATGCGTTAATGTCAACTTCTTCTAGCACAAGCCGGCAATTACGCTGGCTTTGTGCCTGCTATTTTTTCTTCTTTTCTATTCTTGGTACTATGGTCCCTTATCTTGGGGTCTTCTTCGAAAATCGCGGTTTTAATCCTCAAGAAATTGGCTTTTTACTCGCCATCCTGATGGCGACGCGCATCGTTGCCCCGAATGTGTGGGCCAAAGTGGCTGACCGAACCGGGATGCGTGCCGAGCTTATCAAAATGGGGGCGGGAGCCGCCGCGCTGGCGTATTTGAGTTTTTTCTACCATGGCGGTTTTGTGTATATGGCGCTGAGTCTGGCCCTCTATACTTTCTTTTGGAACGCAATCCTTGCCCAGCTTGAAGTGATCACCTTAGAAACCTTAGGCGAGAATGCCAGCCGCTACGGTCAAATTCGCAGTTGGGGCAGTGTTGGTTATATCTGCCTGGTTGTCGGTGCGGGCTTTGCGATTGGCCACTGGGGCACAGAAGTGCTGCCTTATATCGGTTTCTCATTATTTATTGGCATGTTAGCCAGTGCGTTGCCATTACCAGCAAATCGCTTAGTGCGTGACACCAGTCAAGTGCGGCCGCCATTACAATGGAATAGGGCGATTATTTGGTTCTTACTCTCGGCGATGTTGCTGCAAATGAGCGCAGGGCCTTTCTACGGCTTCTTCGTCTTATATTTAAAACAAGCGGGTTACTCAGAATCTTCAGCGGGGATATTTGTGGCCCTTGGCGCTATGGCCGAGATTGTGATGTTTATGTTCGCGCCGCGTTTACTCGGCCGCTATGGCGTTAATACTCTACTCATTGTCAGTATCGGCATGACTTGCTTGCGTTGGTTGTTGGTCGCCTTTGGGGTAGATAGCGTGTTGTGGCTAGGTGTTAGTCAATTATTACATGCCTTTACCTTTGGCTTAACCCACGCGGCATCGATTCAATTTGTGCATAAACATTTCGATGCGAGTCACAGAAGCCAAGGTCAAGCCCTGTATGCCAGCTTAAGTTTTGGTGTTGGCGGCGCGCTCGGCACTTGGATTTGTGGCTATATTTGGGGCGATGGAAGCGGGGCGGTTTGGTCTTGGGTATTTGCAGCAGGATGCGCCTTTGCCGCTATGCTGGCGGTATTCTTTATTCCTACGGATAAACCGAGTGTTGCAGCCCATACGGCCTAGTCATATCCATTAAGATAAAAGTATAAAAAAAATCAAAAAATTGTGTTAAGTGAGGTAAAGGTTGATTCGGTTTCGTTTAGGGTTAGTTGTCAATCCATTGGCTGGCTTAGGTGGCAGTGTTGGCCTTAAGGGCAGTGATGGCGTTGCGCAAGAGGCGCTCGCCTTAGGCGCTGAACCCAAAGCCGCTTTGCGTATGATGCAGGCCCTTGAGGTTATCCGTGATTATGCCGATGACATCGAAGTCATTACCGCTTCGGGCATCATGGGTGAAGACGCCGCTAAGTCACTGGGTTTTACCACGCGAGTGGTGTATCAAACCCCAGATAAAACACAGGCACTGGATACGCAGGCCGTTGTGCGCGCGCTGCTGGATGAACCACTGGATTTACTGCTCTTTGCCGGTGGTGACGGCACTGCTCGCGATGTTTACTCCGTATTTGAACAAGCCACTATCGACGACAAACTCCCCGTGCTTGGCGTGCCTGCTGGCGTGAAAATTCATTCCGGCGTTTACGGTATTACGCCCCATGCCTCTGGCATGGTGGTCAAGATGTTACTCGATGGCGAACTCGTTAGTTTGATGTCCGCCGATGTGATGGACATCGACGAGGTGGCTTTTCGCCAAGGCACAGTGCGCGCTAAACGCTTTGGTGAGCTTTTAGTACCCGCCGAGCCGCGCTTTGTGCAAGCGGTGAAGATGGGCGGCAAGGAAGTCGATGAACTCGTGCTGGCCGATATCGCCGCCGATGTGATCAATCAAATGGAAGATGAACTGTACATCATGGGCTCTGGCAGTACGGTTGCCTTTGTGATGGAAGAGTTAGGTCTGGATAATACGCTATTAGGTGTTGATCTTATTCAAGATAAAAATCTTGTCGGTAGTGACTTAACCGCAAATGAATTACTCGAACTGACCCAAGATAAGCCGACTAAGTTGGTGATTACTTTAATTGGCGGTCAAGGCCATATCTTAGGGCGCGGTAATCAACAATTGTCGCCTGAGCTGATTCGGCGCATCGGAAAAGACAATATTATTATCCTCGCCACAAAAACTAAGTTAAAAGCACTTGATGGACGACCACTAATTGTGGATAGTGGCGACCCTAAATTAGATAGCGAGCTTGGCGGCTATTACAAAGTGACGACGGGCTACCATGATTACGTCATGTATCAGGTGGCCAATCCAGATTTATTGGTCGCAGCAGATGTGTCGGCCAATCCAGTATTAATGGAGAGTTAGACCCATGTTAGAGCATTACGAAGACGCATTAGAACAGTGGATCGCCAGTGTAGTCAGCCATGGTGATGACGATGCTTTGTTTGCCTGTGGCTACTTACAGGGTCATGTCGCCGTTGTGTTATCGCAACTTGAAGCACAGGGTGAAACCGATCTTGATGCTTTAATGCTAAAAATGACCGACTGTTTAGCACTCGCGCGCCAAGAATTAAACGATGCCGATTATGCCTTGGTTGAACAGGCATGGGCACAGTTGCATGCATGGATTGTAGGCGAATTAGATGTTGCCTAGGGTTATGCCTATGACTGACGATGAGCGAGTGACTAATACCGAAGTGGCTAACACTGAATTAGCCAGTGAGCAAACGCTCGATGCCAGCGCGGTATTTATCGGCTTAGTGAATCCTAAAACGCCCGTTAACGTCGGTGGCATTATGCGCGCATCGGGTTGTTATGGCGTCGATGGCGTATTTTATACCGGCAGGCGCTACGAGTTAGCCGCGCGCTCGGGTGCGGCGCAATATCATGTCGATACTAAAGATGCTGGCGATCGCATTCCGCTCACTGGCGTCACTTCATTACTCGCCTCGATTCCGGCTGACACTCAGCTTATTTGTGTCGATTTGGTGGTGGGCGCAACGCCGCTGCCGGATTTTGTCCATCCCGCGAAGGCCTTTTATGTGTTTGGTCCTGAAGATGGCACTATTGGCCAAGAGATTATCGATAAAGCCGATGCCGTAGTGTATGTGCCTACGGTAGGGTGTATGAATCTTGCTGCGTCGGTCAATGTGTTGTTATACGACAGATTGGCGAAATCTCACCGTGAGGCTGCAAGCCTGACATCGGGCCTAGTACCCTGTCTTAGCGGTGATACGCTTATTCGTCAGAGTCGCGATAACAACAATCGTACTCGGGTAAAAGTGCCCAGAGCGCCGCGAAAACCTCGACATGCTGAAGCTAGCAGTCTTAAGTCTAGCAAAGTAGAGCCTAGCAGCAGTGATAGCACTATCGTCATCACAGCCGCTTAAGTGGTTTACTGAAAACATTTAAAAAAGGGATTAAGCCATGGCTTAGTCCCTTTTTTATAGCGCTGAGAAACTTTATTTTTCTAGCGATTGATTGCCTAGAGCGCTTTACCCTTGAGCAATTTTCGCAGCCACATGCGATTGGGGTTGAGTTTACACAGGGTGGCTTTATCGAGCGGTATTGGTTCGCCGCAAAGCTGCGCCGCAAGACATTCGGCGGCCAGAGGCCCAGAACTGAGTCCCCGTGAGCCCAACCCGCCAAGAATATACAGTCCTTGATGCACCGGCGCTGGCGTGGTTTGCCAGTAGTGACGACTCTCTTTAGTGAGTTGATGTTGCTCATAATCCTCAAGGATTTTGGCCACATCGGGCGCGCAGCCCATCATAGGGAAATGATCCCGCGTCACCATACGCACGCCAACACGGGCATTGTTGCCACTCATGTCGATATCTTTAAGCCAGCTTTGGTTCGGATAACTCTCGTGCATTTTGGCGAGGTTTTCTTGTTGTTCCTGCGGGCAAAAATCTAAATGCTTGGGTTCTTTAACGTAACTCGCACCAAGGCAGTGGAGTCCTTGGTGACTTGGCGTTAAATAACCGTTTGCGCACAGCACAGTTGCGAGCTGACTCAATTGAAATTGAGCGGGCACATGGCTGACTTGGCCGCGAAAGGGGCTAATTTGTAATTTGTTGCTGGCATCAAATTGTGTCAATTCTGCGCCATTGGCGAGTACAAGTTGCGCGAAGGGCCCGAAACGTTCCTTTTCAGTTAACAAAACCCAGCCATCGCTTTGGCGTTCAATGGCAAGGATGTCGGTATTGAGCGATACACTGATATCGGCCAGTTGCATCGCTTTTTGTATCGCAGCTTCGGCATATTCAAATGGACACACCCAGCCACCTAAGGGATAAAAAAAGCCTGGCTTATCGAGATTGATCTTGGCAATTGCATTGGCTTGCTCAGCATCGACGGCGTAGGCGATTTCACTTGGCCAAGGTTGGCCTTGAATGATTTTATCGAGTCGTAATTGGCTGCGTTCATCGTGGGCGGTTTGCAATACGCCGCAAAAATCATGGGAAATCGGCGTCTGATTGCCGGCGGGGGCGGATGTCAGCGCCTGCACTCGACGTCGGCTAAATAAAAATGCCTGTTGGAAAAAGCGGCTTAGCTCGTCATTTTCTGGGGTCAGCAGCGGATAAATGGCTCCTTGGCGATTGCCCGATGCGCCTTGGCCTAGCTTGACATCTTTACAAAATACCTGTGCACCTTGGCCGCGCTCAGCCAAAGACAGCGCCAAATGCGCCGAGGCTAAGCCGCCGCCTATGATGGCAATCGAGCTTTGCACCGCCGAGGATAAGATTGCAGCCATAGGATTAAAAGCATAGGCTTTAGCGTCTTGCTGACGTAGGACTTGGCGCTCGTGAAGCAGTACGGCGTCAGGCTGGTGGTTAATCAGTGTGACTGGCTGATGGATACCCAGAGCTTTGGTAGCAAGCTCATTGATATCGCTCACAGTAAAGCCACAGGCTTGGAAACGGTTGATTGTTGTTTCGCTTAATTCGCTTGATTCGCTTAATCCAATCGTGGCAATGGTCGCGCTATCGTCACTGAGTTTTGCCATCTGCCAGTGGCTTTGATGATGTAGCGCCTGTAGCAGGTGAGGCAATATCAACCAGTGTTGAACCGGATGCATTGGCGAATGGCTGAGTGAACTGAGCTGGGTTTGAATATCACCAAAGTGCAGGTCGATAGTGATACGACCGTCATCAAAAATTAATCTCTGGCAACCTATAATAGCCGTCGGCTCAGCATCGAGTAAGGTTTGAGCAAGCTGGCTGAGCTCAGGTTTACACTCTAACGCTGACGCTTGCTTTGATTCAAGATTTGGCTCGAATGGGGTTTCTTTCACAAGAGCGAGTGATTGATCCCAAAGTGATTTAAGTTCGTACGCATTAATCGGATTGGGTTCGAACACCTTAAGGAGTAAACGTTGGCTAGGATTCGCCTGAGTGCGCCACCAAGATAAGACTTCAAGCCCGTTACCTAAACCAATTTGGCCTAATATTAAGAGTTTTTGCTGTGAATGAGCCTCAAATACCCGCTGCTGATAAATGCTCAACTTGCTGAGATAGTGTGCATCAGTGTGAGCTGTTGCGGGATAAAGGTTGATTAATTGCTGGTAATCACGCTTAATTTGGCAAGGTTTATTGGGCTCTGCAGTCAAAGAAATTTACTCTCGGTCTCATAATTGGCATTATTTTACTCGCCTTTATGGAAAGCTGACCACTTAATTGAGTCAAAACAGATACTATTGGCTCAGCGAAAAGTAGGTACTGACATGTACACAATGGATAGCAATAAAATGAAAAGAGTCGTGATCACCGGAATGGGTGTTGTTTCAAGTATCGGTAATAACAAGCAAGAAGTGACCGAGTCACTGAAAGCGGGCCGCAGTGGTATTACGCATTCAGCTCAGTTTGAAGAGATGCAGTTACGTAGCCACGTATGGGGTGACATCAAGTTAAACCCAGCTGAGCATATCGATCGTAAAGCGCTACGCTTCATGGGCGATGCCGCTGCCTATGCTTACATTGCGATGCAAGAAGCCGTTAGCGATGCCAATTTAACTGAAGAGCAGTATTCAGATCCGCGCGTCGGTTTGATTGTCGGTACAGGCGGCGCATCATCGTCTAACCAAGTGCAATCTGCCGATACACTGCGTGAAAAAGGCGTTAAACGTGTTGGTCCGTATATTGTGCCTCGCATCATGTCGAGCACGGCCAGTGCTTGTTTGGCTACGCCATTTAAAATTAAAGGCATGAACTATTCTATCAGTTCAGCCTGTGCAACCAGCGCCCACTGTATTGGTCACGCCGTTGAACTTATCCAAATGGGTAAGCAAGACATGGTGTTTGCCGGTGGTGCTGAAGAAGTGGATTGGACGCTGACCATGGGCTTTGATGCTATGGGCGCACTGTCAACTAAGTATAATGCCACACCAGAAAAAGCCTCTCGTACCTATGATGCAGACCGTGATGGTTTTGTGATCTCTGGCGGCGGCGGTATTTTAGTGGTTGAAGAGTTAGAGCATGCTCTGGCTCGCGGCGCAAAAATTTACGCTGAAGTGATTGGCTATGGCGCGTCTTCAGACGGTTATGACATGGTCGCGCCATCGGGCGAAGGCGCAGTGCGTTGTATGCAAATGGCCATGGCCGATGTTGATACCCCAATCGATTACATCAACACTCACGGTACTTCAACGCCAGTGGGCGACGTACGTGAATTAGAAGCGCTACGTGAAGTATTCAAAGACAAGTGCCCACCGATTGCATCGACTAAGTCTATGACAGGTCATGCTTTAGGCGCTGCTGGTGTACATGAAGCGATTTACAGCTTAATCATGATGGAAAACAGCTTTATTGCCCCAAGCATCAATATTGATAATCTGGACGACGCGGCGAAAGATATGCCTATCGTTCGTGAATATCGCGATGCTGAGCTGAATACAGTCATGAGTAACAGCTTTGGTTTTGGCGGTACAAACGCCACGTTAGTGATGCGTAAATTCAAATAAGTTTGTTTATCAAACGCGATAGAAGGGAAGCTTAGGCTTCCCTTTTTTATGGGCGTTTTATGTGAACCTGTTGCAGAGGCAGGGATTTATCCAATTAGTCTTGTTAGAATACCGAGCATCTTGATGCCTTCCATTCCCACTTTTATCCGATCAGGTGCCCATGAAGATTTTAGTCGATGAAAATATGCCCTATGTTGAACCGCTATTTGGCGATCTCGGGGACATTATTCCTGTTAACGGCCGCACGTTAACCGCAGAGCAAGTGCGCGAGGCCGATGTGCTATTAGTGCGCTCGGTCACCAAAGTGAATGCCGAGTTGCTCTCAGGCAATAACAAGCTGAAATTTGTCGGCAGTGCCACCATAGGCACAGATCATGTGGATTTAGCCTATCTTGCTGAGCGTAATATTCCCTTCTCTAATGCACCAGGTTGCAATGCGACTGCGGTTGGGGAGTTTGCTTTTATCGCTATGCTGGAGTTAGCGCAGCGCTTTAATTCGCCGCTTAAGGGCAAGGTCGTCGGCATAGTGGGCGCGGGCAACACTGGCACTGCGACGGCAAAATGTTTGCAAGCCTATGGTATTAAAGTACTGCTTAACGATCCCATTAAAGCTGCAGAGGGCGATCCGCGTAGTTTTGTGAGCTTAGAAACCATCATGGCGCAGGCCGATATCATCAGTTTGCATGTGCCAATCACGCGCACGGGCGAGCATAAAACCAAACATTTGTTCGATGAGGCGCGCTTAAAGGCACTCAAACCCAATACATGGTTAGTGAATTGCTGCCGCGGTGATGTGATAGATAATCAGGCGCTTATTAAAGTGAAGCAGCAACGTGACGATCTTAAATTAGTGCTCGATGTGTGGGAGGGTGAGCCAATACCGATGCCTGAACTGGTGCCACTGGCTGAATTTGCCACCCCGCATATTGCAGGTTACAGCTTAGAAGGTAAGGCGCGCGGCACTTTTATGCTTTATCAAAAACTGTGTCAGTTGCTGAATGTGGCTGCCGATAAAAGCCTGCTGGATCTCTTGCCAAGCTTTAACATTAAGGCGGTCGAACTTGCGGCAGCGCCGAATGAAAAAGCCTTATTACAGCTTGCGCGCTTTGTCTATGATTTGCGCGACGATGACAAGATGTTTAGAAATACATTCTTAAATGAGAATGGCTTCGACACTATGAGAAAAAATCACCAACATAGACGCGAATTTAGTGCATTGGCGCTGGCTTATGACGGTCAATCTGAGGTAGATTGG
This sequence comes from Shewanella sp. SP2S2-6, assembly GCF_031931965.1. Classification (NCBI taxonomy): domain Bacteria; kingdom Pseudomonadati; phylum Pseudomonadota; class Gammaproteobacteria; order Alteromonadales; family Shewanellaceae; genus Shewanella; species Shewanella sp. SP2S2-6. The sequence goes on from NZ_JAUOEQ010000011.1 coordinate 69,918, forward strand.
TTGTCCAATTTAGGTTTTTCAGGAGTCGGTCAGTAGCTATGTCACAGGAATTTAATGTTGTCGTTTTAGGTGCATCGGGCGCAGTGGGTCAAACAATGATAGAGATCCTCGAAGAGCGTAATTTCCCGGTTGCAAATTTGTACCCTTTAGCCAGTAGCCGCAGCGCCGGTGAAACGGTCAGCTTTCATGGCAAACAAATTACCATTCTCGACGTAGAAACCTTCGATTGGACCCAAGCTCAAATTGGTTTCTTCTCAGCAGGGGGTGATGTTTCCGCCAAATGGGCACCGATTGCGGCAGAAGCGGGTTGTGTTGTTATCGATAACACCTCGCACTTTAGATACGACATCGATATTCCTTTGGTCGTACCCGAAGTGAATCCGCATGCTATCGCCGATTTCCGCAATCGCAATATCATCGCTAATCCAAATTGCTCAACCATTCAAATGCTAGTGGCGCTTAAGCCTATTTATGATGCCTATGGTATCAGCCGCATTAATGTGGCAACGTACCAGTCGGTTTCGGGTACAGGTAAAAAAGCCATTGAAGAGTTAGCGCATCAGTGTACTAAACTGCTGCAAGGTTTGCCTGCTGAAGCCGAAGTTTATCCAAAGCAAATTGCTTTTAACGTATTGCCGCAAATCGATAAATTTATGGATAACGGCTATACCAAAGAAGAAATGAAAATGGTCTGGGAAACCCAGAAGATTTTCGGTGACGATGAGATTTTAGTGAATGCGACCGCGGTACGTGTACCTGTGTTTTATGGTCACTCGGAAGCCATTAATATCGAAACTCGTCAGCCTGTCGATGCAGAAGACGTTAAAGCTTTACTGCGTAATGCCGAAGGAGTGGTATTGTTTGAGTCAGATGATGACTATCCAACGGCTGTAACCGATGGTGCTGGTACCGATCCGGTTTATGTTGGCCGCATTCGTAAGGATATCTCTCATTCTCACGGGATTAACCTGTGGGTAGTGTCAGACAATATTCGTAAGGGCGCAGCCTTGAACAGTGTGCAAATTGCCGAGATCTTAGTGAGAGATTATTACTAAGCACGAGATTGCATTTTATGCCCATTGAAAAAGCCTGCTGTCAGCAGGCTTTTTTTGTTTTACAATTGTGAACAGTAGCAGGGCAGGGATTTCTGGTTTATAGTAATCTCAATAAATACAATTGCCTAAAGCCTGTTATCAGCGAGATAACTTTATAGCGCTTCAAAGGGAAGGATTGATGAAATTTCGCACTTCGTATCTTGTGGGTCTAATGGCCACTGTTTTAGCTGTTTCTTCTACCGCTTATTTTATTGATCCCGCCGTTGCAGCAGATACGCCAAGATTAAAACCCTTAAAAATCATGGGGCCAGACGGACAGATCCGTCAAGTTAATCATCAATATGGCCCAACGACATCCAGAGACACTTTTTGGAGCATAGCGCAAAAAGTCCGTCCCGATGCCAGTGTCAGCGTCTATCAAGTGATGGCCGCGCTATATGATGCTAACCCCCATGCGTTTAACTCTTCCAGCTACAACAGTTTAGAACGTGGCATGATCCTGCTGATCCCGTCTAAAGAAGTCATGCTGTCGATTCCCAATAGTATGGCGATAGCAAGAGCAGAGCAAAGCGACAGACAATCCCGTGCGCCAGCGAAAGCGGTGCAGAAACCTGCTGCTAAAGTCACCACGCAAGCCCCTGTTACTGCTCCTGTCGTGATTGCTGAAACCAAAGTTATCACTGAAACCAAAGTGACGCCGCCTAAAGTGCCAGTGGTAGAAACGCCGGCGCCAGACAAGCCTAAGATGCTGAGCTCTGATGTAACGTCGCGCTTAGAAGCGGCTGAAAGTAAAAATCTGTCATTAACCGATGAATTAGCTCGCACCCAAGATCAACTCACTGTCCGAACTTCAGATGTTGAAGCGCTAAAAGTGAAAGTTGAAGAATTGAATCAACGCATTGCCGTGCTAGAAGAAACCCTGCAAGCCAGCAAACTGCAAAATCAAGCTTTGAAAGCTGAAGCTGAAGTTGAAGCTGCCCAAACGCCAGAGATGGCAACGGGAACGGCTGAAGCTGAGACTCAGGCTCCCGCTGAGCCCGATGATTTATGGCGTAATATCCTTAATAGTCCAGTGTTAATGATTGCTGCCGCTGTGATCCCTGCCTTGTTCTTGTTACTGGCGGTGTTCTGGTTGCTGCGCCGTAAGCGTAATAAAGAACGTCGTGAAATGCAGGCGCAAGAAGCGGTGATGGCCGCGGGTGCTGCTGGCGTTGCCGGTACTGCCATCATGGACATGGATGATGACGACTTAGATGATATGGCGGTGCATTTAGATACCGACCATGCCGACTCTATCGATAGCTTGCTTGATATGGGCAGCGTCGATTTACAACCTGAGCAAGATTTGACTGACTCAAACGATCAGATGGATATGGCGTCTGAAATGTTTGTCGATCCGGGTCTCTCTGCCGAACCTGAGGTTGAAGACGAAGGGCAATCTCTTGATGACCTGTGGGCCGAAGCCATGGGCGATCAGGAAGAGGATATTGTTGAGGAGAAACCTAAATCTGACAATATTCTTGAGGAAGCCGATCTCGATGCACTATTAGCGGGCCTAGGTTCAGAAGACAACACTGACGCTGAAGACGATTTAAGTGAATTAGAGCGAAACTTTGCTAGCGATTTAGCTGAAGAAGACGAAGTTGAAGTAGAAGATACTCAAGCTGCCAATGAAGCCGTCGCTGATGACGATGATCTGGATGCCTTACTTGCCGAATTTAGTGTTCCTGCTGAAGATCCAGAAACGGCAAAAGAACCTGCAACAGAATCTATTGAGTCTGAAGATGAAGATCTCAGTGCCGCCATCGCCGCAGAACTCGATGATGAGCTAGATGATGAACTGGGCGGAGAAGAGGTTGATGATATCGATGCCCTATTGGCCGATTTCGATAAACCAACGCCAGCCGCTGAACCTGAAGTCGAGTCTGATATTGGCGCTGAAATTGCTGCCGAGTTAGATGCCGAACTTGATGAGCTGGGCGTAGAAGATACCGACGACATCGATGCCTTGTTAGCAGATTTCGATAAACCAGTAGAACCTGAAGTTGAGCCTGATCTTGGCGCTGAAATTGCCGCCGAGTTAGACGCAGAGCTGGATGAGCTTGGCGTAGAAGACACTGACGATATCGATGCGCTGTTAGCGGATTTTGATAAACCAGCTGAACCCGAAGCAGAGCCTGATCTGGGTGCTGAGATTGCCGCCGAGTTAGATGCAGAGCTTGATGAGCTTGGCGTAGAAGACACTGACGATATCGATGCGCTGTTAGCCGATTTCGATAAACCAGCAGAACCCGAAGCTGAACCTGATCTTGGTGCTGAAATCGCTGCCGAGTTAGACGATGAACTGGATGAATTAGGCGTAGATGAATCCGATGATATTGATTCGTTGCTGGCGAGTTTTGATGCTGAGCCTGAAATCAAAGTTGATGCTGAAGACGATGCACAAAACGATACCGCAGATGATGCGAACAGTGCAGAAATTGCCGCAGAGCTAGAAGCTTCGTTACCGGAAGATATCAAGGGCGAAGCGTCAGGCGATGAAGATTTAGATGCGCTGTTAGCTGAATTTGATGTGCCAGAGCAACTCGATGCCGATGAAGATGAATTCGACTTCGATATGGAAACGGCGCAGCTTGATGCGGACGATAACGCCACAGATGAAGACAATTTACTCAAAGGTATTGGTGCGTCTCACTCGATTGACGGCACTGATGATACTTTCTCGTTAGTTGAAGAGTTGGGTGAAGATGATGATTCTGACGCCCTGACTACGGCTGCAGCCACTTTAGCTGCCGCTACCGCCGCAGCCACTTTAGCTGCCGCTACCGCCGCAGCGAGTGTTAAGGAAAAAGAGTCTTCTTTCTTTAATGATTTAAAAGCCAATAAGAGCAAAGATCCCCACGTGCTCGATTGGGACTCAGAGCTTGATTTTGCGCCTAAGGCCAAACCTGCTGCGACGCCAACCGATGCCGCCGTTGAAACGGATGTCGATGATGTCGAGCCTAATGCCGATGCTTCGCTAGCTGATACGCCGGCTCCGGATGATGCGACTCAAGAGAAGCCGATTAAGGCGACGCGTAACGATGTTGATTTTAGTGAAGATTTTAAACTCGATACCCAAGAGGATGCTGACGATTCTGAGCAAGGCCTCGATTTAAGCGACGATAATGTACTCGCTGCTTTCACGGCCAATACCGATTTTGATGACGATGAAGATGTGTTGACATCAGAAGACAGTTTCTCACTCGTCGATGATCTCACTGTCGATGAAGCGTTAGCTGCACTCGATGCTCAAGAGTCGCGTAAAGCGCAGAAGAAGTTTGTTCCTGAGCATGATTTAACGAATTTCCAAAATGAAAACGGCTTTATCGACATCGACAAGTTGTTGAATGATGCCGATGAAGACGGCACAGATACCGATTTGTATTCGGAAGTCGACGTGGAAATGAGTGATGTCGGAGCCTTAATTGGCGATGCCGCTATGATTGATGTCGATGATGAAGAAAACTCAGTCAACGCTAAGCTGGATTTAGCCCGCGCTTATATCGAAATTGACGACAGCGACAGCGCCAAAGCCCTGCTCAAAGAAGTGCAAATTGACGGTAATGAGCGCCAGCAAGATGAAGCCGGACGTTTACTCAAAGAGATGAGTTAATCCCGATTGAGAGAGTTTCAACCTAACGGCGCCTTCAGCGCCGTTTTTTTTATGGGCTGCTGTGATAAAATGCGCCGCAAAATCAATTGTGAGGAAAAGTGGATGCGGATTGCATTAGGTATTGAATATGACGGCAATGGTTATTTTGGCTGGCAACGTCAGGCCGAAGTCGATTCAGTACAAGGGCAATTAGAACGGGCGTTATCGATAGTGGCTAATGAGCCTATCGGCGTCTTTTGCGCTGGCCGTACCGATGCGGGCGTGCATGCCACAGGCCAAGTGGTTCATTTTGAAACCAATGCCATTCGTAATGAAGGCGCATGGACCTTAGGGGTGAATGCTAATTTGCCCGACAATATTGCGGTGCGTTGGGTTAAAGAAGTCGACGACAGTTTTCACGCGCGCTTTTCGGCCACAGCCAGACGCTACCGTTATGTGATTTATAATCACAGTTTTCGCCCTGGAATTTTACGCCATGGTGTCAGCCATTATCACGGTGATATCGATGCTGACAGAATGCACCAAGCGGCGCAGGCACTCTTAGGTGAGCAAGATTTTACCAGCTTTCGCGCAGTCCAGTGCCAGTCAAAAACGCCGTTTCGTAATGTACATTGCGTCAATGTTACGCGCCAAGGCATGTATGTGATTGTCGATATCGCCGCCAACGCCTTTTTACACCACATGGTGCGCAATATCGTCGGTTCATTATTAGAAATCGGTTTAGGCAATCAGCCGCTGACGTGGATGTGTGATTTGCTCGCGTTAAAAGACAGAAACCAAGCCGCAGCGACGGCTAAACCCCATGGGCTTTATTTAGTTGATGTGACTTATCCAGAACAATATCAATTGCCTAAACTCGCCCTTGGGCCATTATTCATGTTGGATTGAAAAGATCTTATTTGAGAGATAATCGAATACGAGGATGTACGGACATGCTAACAGCGCCAGCGTCAAATGCAGCATTGGAACAGTGGTTGGATTATTTGTTATCCATACATCCAACCGAAATCGATATGGGATTAACCCGTGTTTCTAAGGTCGCGAAAACCCTTGGCCTATTAGATTTAGGCCAAAGCAAGATAGTCACTGTCGCTGGCACAAATGGTAAAGGTACAACTTGCGCCATGCTGGAAAATATTCTGCGATTATCGGGTTTGACTGTGGGCGTATACAGCTCGCCGCACATGCTGAAATACAACGAGCGAGTGCGTATTAATGGCAGCGACGCCAGTGATAGCGCCTTTGTCGCCGCCTTTGAGCAAATTGAAGCGGCGCGCGCCGAGATTTCCCTGACCTTTTTTGAATACGCTACGCTTGCGGGCCTGATACTGTTTAAAGCCGCCAAGCTGGATGTAGTCATCTTAGAAGTCGGTTTAGGTGGACGGTTAGATGCCACCAATATTATCGATGCCGATATCAGCGTGGTGACCTCGGTCGATTTAGATCATGAAAGTTATCTGGGGAATACCCGCGAACTCGTCGGCCGAGAAAAGGCGGGTATTTTCCGTCACGGTAAAGCTGCAATTGTCGGCGAGCCCAACTTGCCGCATACCGTCAATGATGTTGCCAATGAGGTTGGCGCCATCTTGTATCGCGTCGGCAACGAATTCAGTTATCAAGTCCATGGCAATCTGTGGGACTTTCAAGGCCAAGTGCTTAAACTGCACGATTTAGCGTTACCGACCTTGCCGCTACCTAATGCGGCCACGGTATTGGCCGTAATTGAACAGGGTTGGCCGGATATCGCGCCCGCTATTATTGCCCAGGGTATTAGCACTGCTCGGTTAACCGGTCGATTAGAGCGGGTGAGTGAGCAGCCGTTAGTGCTACTCGATGTGGCGCATAATCCCCATGCGGCGCGTTTTTTGGTGCAGCAATTAGCGCCAATGGTCGTAGGTAAACGCGTATTTGCCCTTTGTGGCATGTTGAAGGATAAAGATATTGCGGGCGTGTTGCCTGTGATCCATCCTCTGGTCGACACTTGGTATTTAGTGAGCCTTCATGGTGAGCGTGGCGCGAGTTCTGCCATGCTACGCAAAACCTTAGCACCCGAGGCCAGCGCATTTGAGTTTGAGAGCATAGCTGAGGCATGGTCGGCATTAAAAGCGCAAATTAACCCAGATGATGTGGTAATTGTGTTTGGCTCCTTTTACACTGTGGCAGGTTTTAAGTCTCAATTTATGCAGGAAGTCCGTTTTGTCTAGCCAGTTTCATAATCGTTTAGTCGGCACTGTTGTGCTGGTTGCGCTTGGAGTGATTTTTTTGCCAGATATTTTGGATGGCAAGAAAGATCGCCAAGAAGAGCAATTTTCCGAAATACCTTTGCGTCCGACTGTGATTGAGCAGCAAAAAGCCGACGATGATATGTTTGAAGTCTTGTCGGCCGAAGACACTGCTGCGTTAAGCGGGGCAGATGCCGTCTTAGCTGAGACAGGCAATAATGCCGACAGTGAGAAGTCAGCCGCGCTTGTCATCGCTAAGCAAGACGTTAAGGCGGACGTTAAAGCTGAGGTGAAAAAGCCAGAGGTTAAGCAAGCAGAAGTTAAAAAGCCTGAAGCGAAACCAGAACCTAAAAAAGAGCCACCTAAGGCGACGGTAAAAACGGAGCCCGCTAAAAAAGCTGAGACTAAAGCGCCAACCGTCGCTAAGACTGAAAAGCCCAAAGCAGAAACGCCTAAAGCCAGTACTGCAAGCCGTGACAGCTTAAAAAGTGGCTTTACTTTGCAGCTTGGCAGTTTTAACAACGCAACCAATGTTAAAGCTTTGGTTGCACAGCTGCGTAAGAGTGGTTTTAAAGCGTACACTATTCCTGAAAACCCTAAAGATGGCGTATTAACTAAAGTGTTTGTCGGACCCGATGTGTCTGAGGCAAAGCTGAAGAAAGTACAAGTTGAGGTGGAAAACCTCACACGTCTCAAGGGCTGGATTGTTCCTTTTAATCCCTTAGAATCTTAATGGTGATACAAGACTCGAGACTGAAAATGATTTATTTACCTCACTAGGGGTGAGAATCGTTTCAGTCTCTGGTAGAATCGCGCCGTCTTAAAGCCCATGTCGGAAAGCCATCTCAATGGTTTGGATTGATTACGCTATCATATTCGTCATCGGATTATCGACTCTCATCAGTCTGATCCGTGGATTTGCCAAAGAAGCCATGTCCTTAGTGGTATGGTTTGCGGCTTTCTTTGTTGCCAGCCAATTTTACCAAGATTTTGCCGTTCACTTAACACAAATGAACGATGAGATGCTGCGTAATGGTGTTTCTATTGCCATCCTCTTTATTACCACTTTGGTACTCGGTGCCTTAGTTAACTATATTCTCGGACAACTTGTTGTCAAAACCGGATTATCTGGCACTGATAGGCTCTTGGGCCTATGCTTTGGTGCTATTCGAGGCGCGCTTATTGTGAGCGCCTTGTTGTTTTTCATGGATGCTTTTACAGGCTCTCCCAACTCCCAATGGTGGAAAGATTCTGTGCTAGTACCCGAATTTGGCGTTGTTATTCAATGGTTTTTTGACTATTTGGAAAATACCTCCAGCTTTGTACCCAAACTATAAGAAAGAAAATAAAATAATCCTAAGTGATAGAACATCTTACAATGAGGAAGCTTACCCATGTGTGGTATCGTCGGAATAGTTGGCCAATCATCGGTTAATCAGACCATTTATGATGCACTGACAGTGTTGCAGCACAGAGGTCAGGATGCGGCAGGTATTGTGACCATTGATCGTGGTGCTTTCAGACTACGTAAAGCCAATGGTTTGGTTAAAGACGTTTTTGAAGTCAAACATATGCAACGCCTACAAGGTAATGCTGGTATTGGCCATGTGCGTTATCCAACTGCGGGCAGTTCAAGCGCATCTGAAGCGCAGCCTTTCTATGTTAACTCGCCATTTGGGATCTCATTAGCCCATAACGGTAACTTAACCAACACAGTCGAATTAGCCGAAGGGCTGATCAAAAAACGTCGCCACGTGAACACCACTTCGGATTCTGAAGTCTTGTTAAACCTGTTGGCCGACGAACTGCAAAAAACCACGAGTTTGACCCTGACGTCGGAAGAAGTGTTCGATGCGGTCGCTAACGTACACCAACAAGCTCGTGGTGCCTACGCGGTTGTTGCCATGATCATTGGTCAAGGCCTAGTCGCGTTCCGTGACCCATTTGGTATTCGTCCTCTGGTGTTAGGTAAGCACGAAACGCCAACGGGTACTGAATATATGGTCGCTTCTGAAAGCGTGGCACTCGATGCCGTCGGTTTTGAAGTGATGCGTGATGTGGCGCCAGGTGAAGCGATTTACGTGTCAATTGATGGTCAGCTGTATACCCGTCAATGTGCAGCAGAACCTAGCTATGCCCCTTGTATCTTCGAATTCGTTTATTTTGCCCGTCCAGATTCGACTATCGATAAAGTGTCTGTTTATGCCAGTCGCGTAAACATGGGCGCTAAGCTTGGCGAGAAGATTAAGAAAGAATGGTACGATCACGATATCGATGTGGTGATCCCTATTCCTGAAACCTCTTGCGATATCGCGCTGGAAATTGCCCGTTGCATGGACTTACCATACCGCCAAGGTTTTGTGAAAAACCGTTATATTGGCCGTACTTTTATCATGCCGGGTCAACAGGAACGTAAGAAGTCAGTGCGTCGCAAGTTGAATGCGATTAACACTGAATTCAAAGGCAAAAATGTCTTGCTGGTGGACGACTCTATCGTTCGCGGTACGACGTCTGAGCAAATCATCGAAATGGCCCGTGAAGCGGGTGCCAAGAAAGTGTACTTTGCCTCTGCCGCACCGGAAATTCGTTTCCCGAACGTATATGGTATCGACATGCCAACGTCAAACGAGTTGATCGCCCATGGCCGTGATGCCGATGAAATCGCCAAGTTAATTGGTGCAGATGGCATTATTTTCCAAGACTTACCTGATTTAATCGAAGCGGTAAGAATGGAAAATCCAGCGATTAAGCGTTTCGAAACCTCTGTTTTCGATGGTCATTACATCACTAACGATGTGGATCAAGCGTATTTAGATCACTTGACGCAACTGCGTAATGACGATGCTAAAGCGGATCGTAACAAAGATATCGGTACTAATTTAGAGCTGCATAACGTCTGTCACCCATAAGGTGAAACGTTAGGCGGATAAAAAGCCAGTGATAATGTCATTGGCTTTTTTTATGGCTTTTTTATGGAGTGTTAACAGCTACTTGGGAAAGGTATCGCGATTGGGCGAGGGGGAACTTCTATGAGTGTTTGTTCTCGACATCCGAGTACTCAATCCATTGTTGGAGCAGCGAGGCTGCTGATCTTTTCCGCCATAGGTTTTGTCGTGTTTATCCCCAGATCCACAGCAGCATCCACACCCCGAATAAGCTGCTTAAGCTATGGCGGGTGACTTGGTGTTTTAGCAGTAGCGATAAACTCACCGCAATGGGCATTACTAGCATGAATCCCCAAGCTAAAGGCATGTCGATGATTTTCATTTGTCCCAGCCAAGTGTTGGTGAACATGCTTATCGCGAGTAACATCAGGCTATGAAATAGCAGTAACTGATTGAATCTTAACATCAATGCTGGACTGATTGTCATCGCCTGCCGCGCATTTATTGCAAACTGTCTCATAGCCACTCCTCTAAAATTTAGTGCATTCTAGTAGTTGTTGAGAACTATTCGCAATTGAATTTACACTTGAGCTTTGGTATTTAAGCTCGGTTTGTCACAGAAATTTGCACTCAACGGGCGTTTGGGTTAAATTATACTGTAATTATATCCAGTGCTTGGTGTTTGTATGATCCTCTATATCGCAGAAAAACCTAGCCTAGGGCGGGCCATTGCCGATGTATTGCCTAAACCCCATAAAAAAGGCGATGGATTTATCGAAGCCGCCAATGGCGATTGCGTGTCTTGGTGTGTCGGTCACTTGCTCGAACAAGCAGAACCTGATGCCTATAATCCCGAATTTAAGTCGTGGAAATTCGAGCACTTGCCAATAGTTCCAGACAAGTGGCAACTAAAACCTAAGGCCGCAACTCGCAGTCAACTCACAGTGCTAAAACGATTAGTCAAACAAGCCAACATGCTGGTCAATGCGGGCGATCCCGACCGTGAAGGGCAGTTACTCGTGGATGAAGTGATTGCCTATCTTGGCGTGAGGGGTGACAAGTTACATCAAACTCAGCGTTTACTGATCAGCGACTTAAACCCACAAGCCGTAAAACGGGCGCTAACGCAGCTGCGCAGTAATCGCGAATTTATTCCTTTGTCCACATCGGCCTTAGCCCGTAGTCGTGCCGATTGGCTCTACGGCATGAATATGACCCGCGCGTACACTATCCAAGGTAAAAAGGTTGGTTATCAAGGCGTATTGTCCGTCGGGCGAGTGCAAACGCCTTTACTCGGGCTAGTGGTGCGCCGTGATGAAGAGATTGCTAATTTTCAATCTAAACCTTTCTATGAAGTGCTAGCGCATTTGGCGACCGAAAAGCAGGAAGCCTTCAGTGCTAAGTGGCAACCCAGCGAAGCTTGTCAGCCGTATATGGACGAAGAAGGGCGAGTACTAGCCAGAGGGTTAGCGCAAAATGTGGTGAGTCGCATCAGTGATAAACCTGCCTTAGTGACTCAATTAGTGGCTAAGGACAAGAAACAGAATCCGCCATTGCCCTACAGCTTGTCCGCGCTTCAAATTGATGCGGCAAAACGGTTTGGCATGAGTGCTAAGGATGTGCTCGATACCTGCCAGAGTTTGTATGAACGCCATAAACTCATTACTTATCCCCGTTCCGACAGCCGTTATTTGCCCGTCGAGCAACATAGCCTAGCGCCGTCGGTTCTTAAGGCGATTAGCGGTGGTGCCGCTGAGTTACTGCAAGGCGCCGATGCCCCCGATCCACGGCTTAAATCTAAGGCATGGGATGATAAAAAAGTGGATGCCCACCACGCCATCGTTCCTACCGAGAAAACGGCTAACTTATCCAGCTTAAGTCAGCGTGAGAGGCAGTTATATCTTCATGTGGCCCGCCAGTACTTAGCCCAGTTTTATCCGGCCTATTGTTACAGTGAAACCACAGTACAAGTGACAATTGAGGGCGGCTTATTTAATACCAAGGCGCGTCAGGATAAATCTCTTGGCTGGAAGCAGCTCTTTGCCCGCCAAGAGCCAAATGGCAGTAAGGCGAGTGGTAACAAGTCGACGGAAGAAAGCGCGGGTAAGGATGATGAGGAGAATGATGAGGAGAATGATGAGTTTATCGGCCAATTACCGCCTCTGAAACTAGGTCAGGCTTTGCATTGTACTCGGGGCGAGTTACTAGAGAAAAATACTCAGCCGCCAAAGGCCTTTACCGATGCCACTTTGCTTGGTGCTATGACGGGGATTAGCCGTTATGTGACCGACCCTGAGATCCGTAAAATTCTTAAAGAAACTGATGGATTAGGTACTGAGGCCACCCGTGCTGGTATTATCGAATTGCTGTTCAAACGCGGTTTTTTACAACGCTTAGGTAAATCTATCGTTTCGACGGATGTGGGTAAGGGATTAATTAACAGCTTACCCGCGAGTGCAACAACGCCTGACATGACCGCCCTGTGGGAAGCCAGCTTGAACGGTATTTGTCATAAAGAAACCTCCTATCAAGCCTTTATGCAACCGCTGCTCGGCACTTTATCCACGCTTATTCAAAATGCAGGAGCACAACTGCCCACCGCGCTTAATGGTTTAAAAGGCCAAGGTTATCGTAAAACGGCTGGGAATAAATCTGGTTATCGCAAGTCGTATTCTAAAAAATCAAGTTCAGCGAAAGGCATCGGCACAACAAAAAACGATGGTTCCAACAACTATGGTTCCAAAAATACCAGTTCTAAAAGTTCGGTAACTCGATCAACCAGTCGTTCCGCTTCTAATAGCCGCAAATCTACAACAGCAGTGTAATGACACAGTTGTAGCATACATGTCGTTATTGTCTGTTGATGTAATGACGACATTTAATTTATTTAACGGTATTTAACAACCGACAATCACGGCATTTCGAGATTGCCTGATCTACTTCTAAAAAACACCTTGATTTTCAGCTTTCCCTGCCTGTGGCATATAACCTGCTTACTATTAGTTGGGGAAAATAAGATATCAAATAAATCATGTGATTATATGTGATTTCGCTGAATTAAAAGGTAGATGAAATGAAAAAGACATTGCTTGCTTTGATGATCCCAAGCTTATTGTTAACGGGAGCTGCTCAGGCAGCTGAGCTGTATAATGACCAGACGAACAGCGTTAATATGATAGGCTGGTTAGGATTTGCTGCGTTGAATGATGGTCATGAAACTTCCGTGATCGATAATTTTTCTCGTGTTGGTTTTCGTTTTGACCGCCATGAAAAAAACGGCTGGAACTCCTTTGCCCATACCGAATGGGGTATTAACATGGTGACCAGTGATGACGGTCTTATATACACAGAAGGCCAAGGTGGTGGTCAGTTATCGGCATCTAAAAATTCAGATTTTCTTTTCAATCGACTGGGTTATGTTGGGATGTCCCATGCGAAATGGGGGACCATAACTTTTGGGAAGCAGTGGGGGGCTTATTATGATGTGGCTTACACAACAGATGTGCTCAATGCATTTACGGGATGGTCTGTGGGTGCTTATACCTTTGGTGACGGTGGCTTAACAGGGGCGGGACGTGCCGATGCGGCACTGCAATATCGTAATACTTTCGGTAATCTACATGTCGCAGTACAGTATGCTTCAAAACAAAACAGCGATGTTGCCTTGTATGATAGTCAAGGGCATTCGTTGAGTGATGGTTCAGAATTGAGTTTTGATCCTAGTTATGGTGCTAGTTTGACATATCAATTTACTGATAAATTTAAAGTATTAGCTGGACTTAATCGTGGCGATTTTACTGGGAATCTTGCGGGTAAAGAGGTTGATAACACAAACCAAATTATTGGTATTGGTGCACAATACGGTAGTTTCTATCAATATTCTCCTGGTCGCGATGCAGACGGTTTATATGTAGGTTTTAACGCCCATAAAAGTGAGCAAAACGAATTAGTGGGTGGAGATTTATATGACTCAACTGGAGCAGAGTTTATTGTTGCTTACCAGTATGATAATGGTTTCGTTCCGAGTGTATTACTGACATATCAAGATCTTGATACTGATGAAGATACAGCGATCCAAGGAAAATGGACACGCCAATTTGCTGTGTTAGGTCTGCACTATCGTTATAGCCGCGATACCATTATGTATGTCGAGGCAAAAATTGATTTCAGCAGTATGGATGATAAAGCCTATGAAGATCTGCAAGATAACAACTATGCAGTGGGTATTCGTTACTTCTTCTAGATTCTATTGTTAGCCATTGAGTTTTCAAAGGTCACTTATGTGACCTTTGTTATTTGTGTACCGCGTTAACCGACGTCTTCTTTTTGTTATAGAGTCATCGTTGCCGATGAAAGATTACACAATACCCAGTTTCTTCATCTTGCTGCGCAGGGTATTAGCATTGATGTCCAATAACTCAGCCGCACCTCCGGGACCATAGAGTTTTCCACCTGTAATCCGCAGTGCATGACTAATATATTTTCTGGTCATAACATCAAGGGGCACAAGTTTATCGCTCGCATAGTTTGGATCTATGATAACGGTTTGATTTGCTTGGGTCGTAATTTCCTCACCTTGATGTGGAGCAAGGAAGCCAAAATCTAACGGTCCTGAAGGTTGTTGTATTATCGCCCGTTCGAGCACGTTAATGAGTTCTCGGACATTTCCTGGCCAAGCGTATTGATTCAGAATATTCAATTGTTCCGGTGTAACTCTTGGCAATTGAGGCAGGTTAAACTTTGCACTTAGTTGCTCAATAAAGTGCTGTACTAGTAAAGGAATATCTGTACGTCTTTGCCTTAATGACGGAATTTCAATAGGGAAAATAGCTAAGCGATACCAAAGATCTTCCCGAAACACTTCTCTGTGTATCATAGCTTGTAAATTTCTGTGGGTGGCAGCCACTATACGAATATCAAGCTGCACAGCATCATGTCCCCCCCACACGGGTGATACAGCTATTTTGAAGTACACGGAGTAATCGCACCTGTGCGGATAATGGTAGTTCACCTATTTCATCGAGGAAGATAGTGCCGCCATTGGCTTGTTCGAAGTAGCCAATTTTACGGGACTCAGCCCCAGTAAATGCCCCTTTTTCATAACCAAAGAGTTCGGAGTCAATCAAAGTATCTGGAATGGCGCCGCAGTTGACCTTGATAAAGGGCTTGTCCGAACGTTCAGAAAGTTCGTGAATAGCATTGGCTATCACTTCTTTACCACACCCCGTTTCACCCAGCATTAGGACGGTCGTATTAATCTTGGCAATAGATTGCACTTGCTGCATGACGTGTTTCAAGCCTGAATTGGCTCCCACTACGCCATTTTGGACATCCAGTGTTCTGCGAAGATTCACATTCTGCTTTGAGAGTGCTTCATTTTCTTTAAGTAAGTTACGCCCGCGTAAATTGAGTGCAGTGATTAAGGCTAATGCATGCATATGCGGAGCAATTAAATCAGCATGACGAGGGCGAAAAACGCCTGTCGTTTTGGCATAAAATCCGACTATCCCAAGGTGGGTATTTTCGATAGACATTCTCAAAATGATCAGCGAATGAATACCACTGATCACCTTAGGCGCAACTAAAGCTGTGATTGGGTCGTGCTCAATATCATTAACAATTCTCACGCGCGGGCGTTGAGGATCATCTAAGCACTGAGCCAGTTCTTCAGGGATAGATATTTGCCTATCTAAGGTGCATGATTGATTAGCATTGACATGAGCAATAAATTGTATGTCATTAAATTGTTTGCGAAAAATATTAATAAATAGCCCATCAATAGGCAGCTCATCTCGAATAAACTCGAAGTAACTTTGCAGGGACTTCTCGAGTTGTAGGCTACTGCATAGTCTCAGTGTCGATTCGTGATAAAAGTGTTTTTCCATTGATATTTCATGTTAATCATTAAGTATCGTGATTGTAGATCTTTATATTTCGTGATTCCGTGCCTCCAATCAAAGTTCCCCACTTAATTACCTCTTTTTAGGTGCTTGGCACAGCGAATGCACTTTCATGCTGACAAGTTCCAGTCATCATTGAAGGAAGTTAGCATGAGTAAAACTCAAAATATTGATTCGGGCCGTCGGCAGTTACTAAAAGGTGGAGTTGTTATGGCTGCAGGCTTTGGGGCTGCAATAGCCTTACCTGCAACAGCAAGTTGCGATACTGCTCCTGAAGCATTCGATGAGATAGTTGATGTACTCGTTGTCGGTAGTGGTTTTGCAGGGATCTCTGCGGCACTGCAAGCGAGGGAGGCGGGTGTCAGCGTTATGGTGGTGGACAAGATGCCTGTCTTTGGTGGTAACTCAACTATCAATGGTGGTGCCATGGCTGTGGCGGGGTCTGAGTTGCAAAAACAGGCTGGAATCAAAGACTCTGTCGATGCCATGGTTGCCGATATGTTAGGTGCAGGGCGGGGCATGAACGATGTTGAGATGTTAAAACTTGTTTGTAATGGTACGGCTGAATCCTGTCAGTGGTTGATTGATTATGGGGTTAATTGGAAACCTTTCGTTCAGCATTTTGGTGGCCACTCAGTACAACGAGTCTTGCAAACGGTTGAAAGTTCTGGCGCGGGTATTATCAGACCATTGATTAAAGCTGCAAGAGATAAGGGCGTGGTGATGAGAAATCAGACCAAGCTCGAAGGCTTTGTGAAAGATCTCGATGGTCGTGTGATTGGGGTCGAAGTTCGTGAAGGTTTTTATTTCCCTAATGAGCGAACCGGTAACATACGTCGCATAGGCGCGCGTTGTGGTGTTGTCATGGCAACGGGTGGTTTTGGCCGTGATATTGAATATCGCATGATGCAGTTACCTGAGTTAAATAATGACTTAGATTCAACCAATCATGCAGGCGCAACGTCAGAAGCGCTAAAGCAAATGATGCTCCTGGGCGCGAACCCCATTCATTTAGACCAAATTCAACTCGGCCCATGGGCATCTCCCGATGAAAAGGGCTTTGGTACCGCATCCCAGTTCAACACGATTGCGACCTATCCCCACGGTATTGTGGTGGATGTGCGCACAGGTGAACGTTTCTTCAATGAACTTGCAGATCGTAAAGCTAGAGCTGACGCCATCATGACTCGCCGTGATGAACATGGTCAGCCTGTTTATCCTATTGGTTTCACTAATGCAGAAGGGGCTAGTAAGGCGCAAACCTTAGATTGGGGACTGAAATATAAGGTGATTAGTAAAGCAGAAACCTTAGAGGAACTTGCTGCTATTTATGGAATGCCAGCCAAAGCACTAAAAGCTCAAGTCGCCCGTTGGAACGAAGCGGTAAAAAGTGGTGTAGATAAAGAATTCGCACGTCCTCTGCAAGAAGCCATAGTGCTAGATAAAGGGCCTTGGTATGCCGTTCGCATGTGGCCAAAAGTTCACTATTGCATGGGCGGCGTTAAAGTGAATACCCGATCAGAAGTACTGCATTTAGTCACCAACCAAGCCATTCCAGGGCTGTATGCGGCAGGTGAAGCTACGGGTGGGATCCATGGTGCTAGCCGGTTAGGTGCTTGTGCTGTTGCTGAGGGGGTTGTCACAGGGCGTAACGCAGGCCGAAATTGTGCAGCGGCAAAAGCGATAGTGCTTAAGCAAGCATAATTAGATTTTATTAAAAATAACAATATATTGGAGAATGACAATGAATAAATCTGTTTTGATGGCATCGTTTACTTTGAGCCTACTCTCAGGGAGTGCTTTAGCGATGGATCAAGTCGTCCTTGATGGCAAACATTTAACGCAAGAACAAGCATGGGCAATCGCCGATGGCGCTAAAGTCAAGATTGCATCTCAAGCAAAAACCCAACTCGTTAAAGCTAATAGTTTGTTGATGGAAGCTGCTCGTTTAGGTAAGCCTGTTTATGGTCTTACTGTGGGCGTTGGTTTGAACAAAGACCACAAGTTATTTGATGCCAATGGCAAGCTGAGTGATGCAGTACTAGAGGCATCTCGAAACTTTAACTACAGTACCTTTCGCGCCCATAGTGCAGGAGTCGGTGACGCAGCACCTATCCGTTTAACACGATTAGCCTTAGCGGTGCGCTTAAATACTATGCTCGCAGGGCAAACTGGGGTTCAACCTCTTGTTGCTGAACTTTATGAGGCTTATCTCAATAAGGGATTAACGCCTGTCATTCCAGTAAATGGCACTGTAGGTGAAGCGGATATTTTGCTCTCATCCCATGTCGGGTTGGCTATGGTTGGTGAGTGGGAAGTATTCTATAAGGGACAACGTGTTAGCAGTAAGGATGCTATGGCGGATGCCGGAATTACACCACTTGTGCCTATGGGTAAAGATGCGCTATCTATTCTGTCTAACAACGCTTTTGCCGTAGCTTATGCAATGCAAGGGCAGCAAGCGGCAAAACAGCTATTATCCGTGTCCCCGACACTGTTTGGATTAAGCCTTGAAGGATTAAACGGTAACGTTGCTCCATTTTTACCACAAACCAATGATATTCGTCCTTTCCCTTATATTAAAGCCAGCACAAGTGACATTCTAAAACAGTTAGATGGTAGCTATTTATGGCAGCTTAATGATGAACGTCCGCTGCAGGATCCTCTAAGTTATAGAACGACAGCATATACTTTAGCGAGCGCTGAGCATGCTTTGGCTGAGCTGAATGATGTGGTCAATATTCAAATAAATCATTCGGATGATAACCCCGCCGTTATTGTTGGTGCATCCAATGAGTATACGAAATTTCCACAGGTTGCTAAGTACATGGTCGAAGGTCAAGGTGGCGTGTTCCCAACCACTAACTTTGAACCTCTACCTGTCGCACTAGCAGTACAAAATTTGAGTGTGGCACTAACACATGTATCCCATAACAGTGTCATGCGCACTGTCCATTTATCCGATGATCACTTTACTAAACTGCCACGCTTTTTAAGTGCTCCAGGAAATAATGGGCATGCTTTTGGCGCGATTCAAAAAGCATTTGTAGATATGCAGGTTCGTAATAAACAGTTGGCGACCCCAGTGTCATTTGATGGGATCTCAATTGCGGGGGGTATTGAAGATACTTTCACTAACCTTAAGTTTGCCGCTGACAATTTGATCCAGATTGTCGATAACACCCGTGTGATTTACGGTTTAGAGCTGCTGCATTCAAGTCAAGCGATTGATCTACGCAAGTTGTCCAATCCAGATCTTCATTTAGGTAAAGCTACCGAAGCCATGTACAAGGCATATCGTGAAAAAGTGCCATTTGTAGTAAAAGATCGCCCTTTCACGCCTGATATCCAAGCCTCAACTGAATTTATCGCTAATTATTAATATGTTATGCGGGGCAGTTTGCCCTGCCATAGGAAGAGTATGATGTTAAAACCCTTATATACACTTTTACTTGGCTGCATGCTCATACTGCCAATAACAGCTAATTCTATGAATATTAAGGATTATCATAAGGAAGTGATGACAGGCTCGAATGGTAAGGTTGACTGTACAGCCTGCCATGGTGATACCAAGCGTAAGACAATACCCGATGCAACTGTGTGTAGTCGTTGTCATGGCTCACCCGAAGAGCTAGCTAAGCTGACTAAGCGACCTGAAGGCGCAGGACATTCTGTCGAGCCTAATCCTCACGATAGTTTACATTATGGTACTGATTTACCTTGTACTTACTGTCATCAGGAGCATAAAGAAAGTAAAGTTTATTGTAATCAATGCCACGAATTTACTTACCCTAAGATGAAGCGATAGTTCTAAGACTGTTACACGTTACTTCCCTGTCTATTTGACTATTTTGGTCAATGCACTCGCCTAAGGTGAGTGCATTTTTTTGCAAAAAAAAAGAGTAAACCAAAACGGTTTACTCATACGGAAATAGGTCGTTGAAACTTGCCAAAATCACTCAATAGATGAGGAGCAGGTTTATAATGTCAGCGTTAACTTAATTAGCCCTTAAAATTAACCTTTATCTTAAGGTGTCGCCTCGGTTTAAGCTGATGAGCTTATCCAGTATGTGCTCACCATCCATGCGAATGCCGTTGTGTTCATATTCTGATGTTAGCCAATATTTTAGCCTGCCGACCTGTTGCGCGGTTTCAAGGCTGTATTGCATCTCGACAAACATATCTTCACTGTAAATGGCCGCGGCAACGGGGACGCGGTTTTGCGCCAGTTGTTCAAGATTATACAGTGCAGGCCAATTTGATTTATGGGCAAGGATTTCAGCTGCGGCTTTAAGCGGTACTAAGTGACTGAATTGGTCAAACGTCCAAGGGTAAATCATCTCGCCGGTGAATAAAAACGGCTTACCTTGCTGATAGTTAAAGGCGGGGAATTGTTGTCTTACCCTGTGTGCCGCCCATTGTGAAGCTGAGTGCTGGCAGTAAATGGCCTCATGCAGCAGGGCAAAAATCGGGTTAGTGTTGTAATCGAGCATTTGACCGAAATGATTTAAAAATAACGGGTTCACGACTGTCCCTGAAGCCGTGTTGATTAAGGCTTGCTCAAGTAAATAGTAAACCGATTCAGGACCTTGCTCCATTCCGATATTAATACCCAGCAGCTGCAACATTTCAACAGTGAGGCGTTCTCCCGTGGCTAAATACACTTCGTTTTCAAGCAAGTGTTTTGCTAAGCGAGTGACTAAATGTTGGGCATCGTGGAAGCGTTGGAAAAATTGTTTATTCTTCGCCAGTACGCGTTGATAAGTCGCAAGATAGACATCATCGGCGCTGCGGGTTAATGACGGTATGCCACCTGTAATATAGGCTTCGCTGACACCTTGAGGGGCGACGCTTAAATAATGTAATACGCAAAATCCGCCGAAACTTTGGCCAAGAATCGCCCATTTATCGGCGGGGCAAAGCTGGGCACGAATCGTCTCGGCATCTCGAATAATAGTGTCAGCCCTGAAATGGCTCAGATACTCAGCTTGAGCTGCGGGCTCTAAGTGTTGCAGGCTTTGGTAATTAATCGGTGTTGATAAGCCTGTGCCGCGTTGATCGAGTAATAACACCCGATATTCTTTTAATGCGCGGCGGATCCAGCCGCTGTTGCTGGCGGGGCGCATGGCCGCAAATCCCGGGCCGCCTTGGAAAAACACGATATAAGGTAGCTTTTTATCTTTGTTTTCTGGGCTACAGAGTTCTCTGGCAAACACTTGGATTTGCTCTGCAATCGGATTTTGATAGTTGAGGGGCAAGGTAAAAGTATGTTTCTTCGCCAGCACTCCGGCGAGAATAATATCGGGTTTCATCAAACAACCTTAATGGCAGAGGATCATGTTATTGTGATTGGCAGATTGTATACCCAAATAACCTGAAGATGCAGCAACCTAGGCTAGTTGAAACACGTATCTTCAACTACCTTGGGTATAGACCAAATAGTTTATGCAGCAGGCTAGGATTATTTGATTAGCTTTTGGTGAAGATCAATTTTTCCATTTTAAATTTGAGCCATGATGAGTTTCTTAGCGTAATCTATCGCTTATGGATAACACGAGATTGAAGCTATGAAGTATCAGATTATTCCAGTGACACCTTTTCAGCAAAATTGCAGCCTGATCTGGTGTGAGAAAACCAAGCGAGCTGCGGTCGTGGATCCTGGTGGCAATATTGACAGGATCCAAAACGAAGTAACAAAACTTGGACTCGTTCTCGACAAAATTATCCTTACCCATGGGCATATCGATCATGTAGGTGGGGCAAAAGCTTTGGCACAAGCGGCCAATGTGCCGATTATCGGTCCACATATCGCCGATAAATTTTGGATTGACAACTTACCTAAGCAAAGCCAAAACTTCGGTTTTCCCCATTGCGATGCCTTTGAACCGGATCAATACCTGCAGGACGGCGATAACGTGCAAGTGGGTGAACAAAGTTTGTCTGTGTTGCATTGCCCTGGGCATACGCCGGGACACATTGCCCTTTTCTCTGCCCAATCTAAGTTGGCGTGGGTGGGGGATATTTTGTTTAGAAGCTCAATTGGGCGCACTGATTTTCCTCAATCAAATCATCAGGATTTAATTCACTCGATCACCGAAAAACTGTGGCCTTTAGGCACAGAAGTCGAATTTATCCCTGGACATGGCCCTATGTCGACCTTTGGTGAAGAGCGCGAACATAATCCTTTTGTCGCGGACCAACTTTTACTTTAAGTGTCATGCTATTAATCTTTGCGTGATTTGTGAGCGATAATCACTCGCAAATCAAACGATTATTTCCGTTGATTGTTCCACTTTTACCCATGTTTTCTGGTTTTCCTTCTAGACTTAAAGCAGTTCTTCTGTCTATTGGGGTAAGTATGAAAACAAAAACCATGATGAGTGTGGTATTTTCGACCATAGTCGCGAGTGCCGTGATTTCTGCGGCACTGAGCTTCAATGTTAAGTCTAAAATCGATCTCTTTAATGATGCGGCCAGCATCCGATATCAGTCCTATCAAGTCGCCGATGAGTTAAGGCAAAGTTCCGATGACTTAACGCGTCTCGCTCGCACCTACGCTGTCACAGGCGATGAAAAATACGAAAAAATGTATATGGATATTTTAGCTATCCGTAATGGTGAGAAATCCAGACCCGAAAAGTACCATCAGATTTATTGGGATTTAGTGCTGAGTTATGGCGATAAACCCAAGCCAGACGGTGCGAGAATTGCAATTAAAGCACAAATGCAGTCCCTCGGTTTTTCTGATGAAGAATTCCGTTACCTTGAACAAGCCCAACAAAACTCAGATGCGTTAGTTGCCCTCGAAGTGAAAGCCATGAATGCCGTCAAAGGTATCTTTATGGACCCCAACACCCAAACTTACACGATCAAAGGCGAGCCTAACTTAGCCATGGCGCGGGAGTTATTGCATAGCGACCAATACCATAGAGAAAAAGCTAAAATCATGCAGCCGATCGATGAGTTTTTTACTGCGTTGGATAAACGTACCGATGCTGAGGTGAATAACCGACTCGAGTCATTGCATGCAGCATTAAACTGGTCACAGTTCGTGTTATTCATCGTGATTTTAGCGGCCGTTGGTGGATTCATTATCGTTAAGAGTCGGATTGTAACGCCCTTAGTGCAGACCTGTCGTGAGCTGCTTGATATCCAGCGTACTAAAAATCTTGCGCGGCGGATTTCTGTTACGACTCAGGGAGAGATTGGCGAAATCGTTAATCAAATCAACTTGTTTATCTCTTCCCTTGCCAGTTCCTTATCGACAACGGATGGCATTGCTAAAGAGGTGGCTGATTTAGCGAAGCAAACTAAAGCATCCATTCAAGTTTCGCGTGAAAGTTCCAATCGAGTGGCCAGAGAACTGGATGCCAGTGCCAGTGCGATGGAAGAAATGACCACGACGTTGGTGCATGTAAGTGAGAGTACGTCAAACGCTGAAAGCCGCGCCGCCGAAAATGAAACGCATGTCACTGTGGGTAAACAGACGGTATCGGAAGCGTTGAAAGCTATGTCGGTTTTAGAAACTGAGTTTACCAACACTCAAGATTCTATGTCGCATCTAGTGAACGAAAGCACCCAAGTCAGCAATGTGTTAAGTGTGATTAAGGCGATTGCAGAGCAGACGAATTTGCTGGCACTGAACGCCGCGATTGAAGCCGCACGGGCCGGTGAGCAAGGACGAGGCTTCGCTGTGGTGGCTGATGAGGTTCGATCGCTAGCTCAGCGCACCCAAGATTCCACCAAGGAAATCGATGATATTGTCGCAAGCCTTCAAAATCGTACGAATCAAGTGGGTACATCAGTGACTCAAGCCGCGACGCTAATGCAAAAGGCAGGGGTTGAACTGCAGCGTATCGTGGCAGTATTTGAGGATATTCGTCACAGTACGGAAGCGATTCATGGGATCAATACTCAGGTTGCCGCTTCCACCGAAGAACAGTCCTTGGTTTCTAAAGAAATCGCTTCGAGCATGATGGTGATCCGCGATAATTCCCGTGAAGTATCACAGATTATCGAACAGATAGAATCGACCTCTATTAGCCTAGACAATCAATCCCAAATTCTGCGCACTAAGGCGGGGGAATATCAGTTTTAGATGCAGTGTGGTTGATTTTTAAGCAAGCACGACGCAAGACACGGATGTCAATCCTTCCGCCTCGAACCGCCCCTGAACATATTTTCTGCTTCGACACTTTTTGAAATCTATTACTCCTTTCAATACGCACACGCCTTTGCTAACTTGGTTGTCCTGTGTTTAATGCCGAATGTGTTCCAAAGCTGTTTTATCTATCGATGCAACTTGCGTCAAATCTTGATAAAAAATTGATATCGATAGTTGCGATGTTCATAAGGCATCTTAACCAGCGATGTTTTAGTTTTGAGCGTTTTTAGTTTCGACGGTTATTTGTTTCGATAGTGTCGACAGTAAAAAGTGCATTAAGTCTTTTCAAATATCCCTAACCCAATGGAGTCCTTGCGGATGGATCACCAAATCGAAGATTTACTAGAGCATTGGTTACCGCTGGCGGATGACGCTTGGGTGCTTGCGGTGATCACCCAAATTCAAGGCTCGGCCTATCGCAAACCCGGCGCCATGATGTTGTTCCATGAGTTCGGTCAAGGCGTGGGTATGTTAAGTGGCGGCTGTTTAGAAGCCGATCTCCGCCGTCATGCCCAAAAGGCCATGCAGACAAAGCAAGTCACGTGCGTGACCTATGACGCGAGCGATGAGTCTGATGCCAGCTATCGACTCGGCTGTGGCGGCATAGTGGATATCATGTTGATCCCACTCTTAAAAGAGAATCATGATCTTGGTTTGGTTGAGCTAGTGCAGGCATTTCGCCACGGTCGGTCGGGTTTTTATCAATTGCCATTAGTCAAAGCGGGGACGGATGCGCGCCAATATCAGGCCGCTTTCTACCCAGAAGCGTTGACACCGTTCCCCGCCAGCGATTTTGTCCGCACAGGCGTCTTCACCCAAGAGGCGGGAGAATCGCTGATTATTCCGCTGAGACCCAGATTCCACCTTGGGATTTTTGGCGGAGGCATCGACGCTAAGCCTATTGCCGCCATGGCCGATACCTTAGGCTGGCAAGTGACGGTCTTTGATGGTCGTACCGCCTATGCCAGAGCGGCGGATTTTCCCCATGCCCATATAGTGAAACTTACCGCGGGGGAATTAACCGCGAATCATATCGCTCAATTGGATTGTGCTGTGGTGATGAATCATAACTTGGGCTTAGATGCTGCGGCATTGAAGGTCATTCAAGCCCACCCACTCGCCTATGTCGCCTTGCTTGGCCCTGCCCATCGACGGGATAAAGTGCTGGGGATGGCAGGGCTGAGTACTGAATCATTTTCTGGGGTGTTTTCTGCCCCCGCAGGGCTTGCCCTTGGCGGCGAGTTACCGAGCGCAGTGGCGTTAAGTATTTTGGCCCAATGCCACGGCGTACTCCATGGTGCGACCTTAAAACATCTCGATGAGATAATGCGTTGATGACATTGCCGCCAGTGCCAAAGTCTGCTGCGCTAATGTCTACAGCGCTAGCGTTGGCAGAGCAAACGCCACGTTCATCCAAGCGGCTGTTGAGCGTGGTACTTGCGGCGGGTGAAAGTAAGCGCTTTGAGGGGGCTAAGTTAGCGCAGCTTATACCATCACTTAGCGCTGCAGAAACTCGCGAACAAGCCATCATTTGCACCCATGTTGAGCTTTTACAACAGCTTCATTGCCAAGATTTAGATTTGGAGCGCCAAGACACACATTCGCCCCAGCATATGCCTTTGTTAGTCATACTCGGTGCTCACCAGCACGTATTGCAACCGTTATTGGCTGAACTTAACTCCCGCCACCCCTTTGATATTTTGATTAATCCGCATTGGCATACGGGTTTGGCCTCCTCTGTGAGTTTGGCGGCAAGTTATGCCAAGGAGCAAGGCTTTGATGCCATGCTGCTAACGCTCGCTGACCAAGTGGCTCTGAGCGCCGATGATTATCGCCAACTGATTTTGACATGGCATGAAACGGGTAAAGACGTTGCCGCCCATTATTTGGATGATTTAGGTGTACCTGCTATTTTTAATGCCTCTACATTGCCTTTGTTCACTCATTTGAGTGGTGATCGCGGGGCGAAATCTATTTTAAAACAACAAGCACAGCAGGGAGCGTTAGTCGCTATAACACTACCCCGCGCCGCAATTGATATTGATACCCAAGCCGATCTTGCGTCGTGGTTGGCACTTAAGGAGTGAGTTATGGCAGAAGTTTTATCAACCAAAGCAGTCGTCAAGGAAGCGAATACCGCCGCTTCCACCCAGACACTTTCCGCTCAGACACTGACCATCAACGGTAAATCATTTACCTTAGATGCCGATCCTAAAATGCCAATCCTGTGGGCACTACGGGATATTCTAGGGCTCACGGGCACTAAATATGGTTGCGGTGCAGGGCTATGCGGTGCTTGCACAGTGCATTTAGACGGCCAACCCGTACGCGCCTGCTTAACCAGTTTGGGGCAGGCACAGGGAAAACGACTGACAACAATTGAAGGGCTGGATAATCAAAAGCTTAAAAATGTTTGGGCCGAACATAACGTGCCCCAATGCGGCTATTGTCAGGCGGGACAACTGATGTCGGCTGCGGCGTTAGTGGCGCAGCATCCGAAACCTTCTGAAGAACAAATCAACTCGGCTATGTCGGGCAATATCTGCCGCTGCGGCACCTACCCGCGGATTAAAGCGGCATTGCAACACTATGCCAAACAGGAGGGCTAATATGAGTACTTTTACTGCCGTAGAAAATATCAGCCGCCGCGATGTGTTAAAACTGTTTGGCGCAGTGGGTGGTGGATTAGCATTAGGGGCGAGTGGATTAACTTGGAGCCCCATGGCGCTGGCGCAGGATAAAGAAGCGCGGCTGAATCTGTTTATTGCCATTGGTGAAGACGATAAAGTGTACCTCACTTGCCATCGCTCCGAGATGGGACAGGGGATCAGAACCGGCATTCTGCAAGTCTTAGCCGAAGAGTTAGAAGCGAATTGGGATAAAATCGTCCCCATTCAAGGCTTAGCCGATAAACGTTATGCCAGCCAAAACACTGACGGTAGCCGCAGTATTCGCGAAAATTACGACCGTATGCGTCAGATGGGGGCGATGGCAAGAACCATGCTAGAGCAAGCCGCCGCCGCGCGCTGGAAAGTCCCCGTGAGCGAGGTGCATACCGCCGACCATAAAGTCTTGCATGCTAAATCGGGCCGCTCTGCCAAGTTCGGCGAGTTAGCGTTAGCCGCATCAAAGCAGCCAGTCCCCGCCGTTGAGTCGTTAACCTTTAAAGAGGTTAAAGATTTCAAGCAGATTGGCGCATCACGCCAAATCGTTGATATGGATGCCATGTTAAGCGGCAGCGCGATTTATGGTTACGATATCAAACTCGACGGTATGCTCTACGCCAGCATCATGCGCCCGCCCGTGCTTGGGAGCGATGTGGCAAGCTTGGACGATACTGCGGCGCGCAAGGTGGCCGGTGTATTAGATGTGTATCGTTTGCCCGCCGCTAAGGGCGCACCCGCGTTTCAGGCTTTGGGCGGCGTTGCTGTTATCGCCACAAACACTTGGAGTGCCCTCGAAGGCCGCAAAGCCTTAAAAGCCACTTGGACTCAGGCCGACAACAGTCAGCATGATTCAAGTCTTTATTTGAAGTCACTGGTCGAGCGGGTACAGCAAAGCGGTAACGTTGTGCGCCAAGCTGGTGATGAAATCAAAAACTGGCCCGAGGCGAATACGTTAAAGGCGGTTTATACTGTGCCTTATTTAATTCATTCTTCTATCGAGCCGCCCGTTGCCACCGCCCATGTCACTGAAAAGGGCTGTGAAATCTGGGCATCGACCCAAACGCCGCAAAGTACCCAGCAAAATGTGGCCGCTGCGCTGGGTATGGAAGAAGATGCGATTAAAGTGAATGTCACCCTATTGGGTGGTGGTTTTGGGCGTAAATCTAAACCTGATTTTAGCGTTGAAGCCGCGCTGTTATCGAAGCAATTCAAGCGTCCAATTAAAGTGAGTTGGAGCCGCGAGGATGAGATCCAAAACGGTTACTACCATGCTATCAGCGCCCAGTCCTATCAGGCGCTGTTCGATGCCAATAACAAACCGACCGCGCTTTTAGCCCGTACGGGATTCCCATCTATTAGCTCAACCTTTGCTGAAGGGGTGGAATATCCCTCTGGCGGTGAGTTGGATTTAGGCTTTGTGGATGTGCCCTTTGCTTTGCCGAATTTAAGATACGAAGCGGTAAAAGCGCAGGCGCATAGCCGTATTGGTTGGATGCGCTCTGTGTGTAACATTCAGCACGGTTTTAGTGTCGGCAGTTTTGTCGATGAAATGGCTCATAGGTCCCAGGTTTCTTGCCCAGCAATGTGGCGCAGCCTGTTAGGTGAAGCAAGGCGTGAGACCTTTACCGACCAACAGTTTAAATACGGCAACTATGGTGAAGATCTTGATCGTCATCCCGTGGACGTGAGCCGTTATTTTGGGGTAATCGACGCGGTCGAAAAAGCCCAAGCTAAGGCGCCCAAGGCGGGTAAAAATCAGGGCTGGGGGTTTGCCGTACACCGCAGTTTTGTCAGTTATGTCGCCGTGGCCATGCTGGTGGAAGTGAGTGAGGATAAACAGCTTAAAGTGCTGAATGCCATCGCTGCTATCGATGCGGGCACGATAGTCAATCCAGATAGGGTAAAAGCCCAGACTGAAGGCGCGATTGTATTTGGCCTGAGTTTAGCCTTGATGGGGGAAATCACTTACAAAGAGGGCAAAGTGCAGCAATCGAATTTCCACGATTATCCTTTGCTGCGGATCCCCCAAACACCCGCTATTGAGATCATCATCATTGAGTCCGATGCTGCGCCTGCAGGCGTAGGTGAGCCTGGTGTACCGCCCGTGGCGCCGAGTTTAACCAATGCGATTTTTGCGGCGACGGGGCAGAGGATCCGCGACCTTCCCGTGAGTAAACTATTGCGAGTGTAAGTGACGGCAAGAGAGTTAACTGAACGCCGTTTGAACAAAAAAGCGCCTAATAAGCGCTTTTTTCGTTTTTTTACCACAAAAAATTTGCTTGTTAGCGATTTTACGGGCATTAATGCCGAAAATTAGCAATAGATCAGGTTTTTGTTACCAGAATAGAGGTAATTTAACTAACAGATAAACTTCCGTGAATAGAATTATAAAGGGGTCATCCATGGAAAATCGTTGGCAAGTCGCTATTTCTGCCGGCCTATTGGCGGCTATTTGGTGTGGCGTCGCAGATGCCTTTCATCTGGTCACTTGGATTGGCTTTTTAGGTTGCAGCACTTTTTTTGCTCAACCCAAGGCTGGTTTTCAAGGCGTGATGATGGCGTGGTGCACGAATCTGTCCGGTGTGTTTTGGGCTTGGCTCATTATCTCGGGTAGCAGCTTTTTTATTTCGCCCGTATTTGGGTATATTTTTACCGGCATAGCCACTTCGGCCATGTGTTTACAGGCTAGTTATCAAAAGCTTAGCTTTATTCCCGGCGCATTTATTGGCTGTTGCACTACCTTTGCCATGGCGGGTGATGTGGCCAATGTCGTGCCGTCGTTGATCATTGGTGGCTTATTAGGTTTTAGTATGAGCCTGTTAACGGGGCAGTTGGTTAGCTTGACACAAAAGTGGTCTGCCGCCACGCGTAGTCAAGTGGCTAGTGCGGATTAGCATAATACCTGCTCAGATCTTATTACTGACATAGCTGTCGAAGCGATCTGGGCTATAATGCTGATTTAGTGCCAAATAGCATTTTGTTCTTAGGAATTATCAAGATGAAACAAATCCAGTTTCGCACCATTGATGCCATATTGATCAAGTTCAGTCTCAACGGAAAGTTTTGGGTAGTGTGCTCTATGGTGGCGTTGATCACGGCCGCCGTGGCGCTCGTCAACTATCAACACGCGCACCGAAACGTCGAGCAAGCTTCTATTGCCCGCGTTCAAGCAAGCGTCGATACCTTAGCGCAAGTTGCCACGGCGCAAAAGCTAGAGGCTGATGCTCTGTCACAATTTGCCAGTCAATACGGTTTAACTGTGACTTCAAGGCAAAGTGAAGCGCAGCGTCAAGGGGATAAAGTGACGGCCAGCGCCAGCGTGTCAGGCATGCAAGCCTTACAACTGACGCAGAATGTTCATGAGTGGGAAGCTGATGCGCGCAGCGATGCTAACTTTATGTTCTGGTTAGCATTAGTGGGCTTGTTGCCCTTATTCCAACTGAGCTACTGGATTTCAACCTCACTCGGCGGTGGCTTGTGGGACATGTACTTAGCCATCAAACGCTTAGCTGATGGTGATTTGAGCTTTAGATTAAACTTCTTTGGCACTGACGATTTCAGTTTGATTGCCCGCGAAATTGACCGCTGCGCCGATAACATGAGTGAAATGGTGTCAGCCATTGGTAAAAATGCACAAACCTTGTCGTTAGCATCCGATGAATTTAATCAACAGGCGGCCACCAGTGATGAGCTGATTGGTTTCCAACATCAATTCCTCGATTCCGTTGCCGTGGCGATGGCGCAAATGACTTCAGCGATAGAAGAAGTTTCTATCAACGCGAGCAACACTTCGCTGCAGACTAAAGAAAACTCAACCCAAATGTCGGCCAGTCGTGGGCGCATTAGCCACACAGTGGACAGTATAGGCTTACTTTCGACTAAGATTGGCGCAGCGTTTTCATCGGTGGAACAATTGTCTAAGGATGCGGCGAGTATCGATGCCGTGGTTACGACGATTAACAGTATTTCGCAGCAAACCAACTTGTTAGCCCTAAATGCGGCCATTGAAGCGGCGCGTGCCGGTGAGCAGGGGCGTGGTTTTGCCGTTGTCGCCGATGAAGTTCGCACCTTAGCGGGTCGAACTCAACAGGCCACGGTAGAAATTCAGTCTATGATTGAAGGCTTACAGTCTGGCACGAGTCGTTTATCTAGCATTACCATGGAGATAGTCGATCAGGCCGATGAAGGCCGCAGCGCGATTATCGCCGTCGGTGACGATGTTCAAGGTATGGCGCAATCGGTGAATGCGGTATTTGATATGAGCAGCCAAATTGCCGCCTCAGCGGAAGAGCAGAGTGTCGCCGCGCGGGACATTGCCGGACAATTGAATGAAATCCGCCATCAGTCGGAAACCATCAAACAAACGGCCCAGCGCAGTGTGACCTTAGCCAACGATCTGCACCATGCCTCGGTCGAGTTAGATGGTATTTTAAAGCAGTATCGCACTAGCTAGTTTCACCTTTAATATGAGTCGTCGGCATTGCCAGTTTTCAGCGTGGGTAGTTGAGCAATAACGCCCGATACTGAGTCTCATGTTAAGTAGTAACGTATCATCCGACAATGGCGGAAATCGTAGATTTCCGCCATTTCATTCTCGAAATACCTCAAAGCAGATAACTGAGTTGCTTAGCATTAATTGTCACCATTTCCCCAATATCACGACCTCCTTTTATTACTAAAAGGTCCCTATTTTAGAGGGGCACTGGTGCATCAATGCCAATTTTAACTAATCCTATCGCTGTTCGTTTAGCTAAAAAGATATTGCCCCAAAGCAAGATAATTGTATCGTCAGTTGTGTAGCATTCATTGTCATTGTTTCCCCTGTGACTCGCCATAAACTCGTCCCTGAGGGCTCAACTAAAACATCCTGTTTTAGAAGGTCACAGGTGCAACAATGCCAATCCTCCCCAACCCTCTAGCAGTTCGTTCTGCTAAAAAGCTATTGCCCCAAAGCAATTCAGCGCTTCATTTTTAGACTCCGCTTTAATTTTATTTATGCATGAGATTTTATAATCCATATTTGTTCAGTTAAGAGCGCTATTTCCTATATTTCAAGTGTCTATTCATTACAACCTGAGGAGGTTTGTATGGACGCTTGGAATAAAGGTCATCCAATGGGACAAAAACGACCTTTTAAATTGGAAGAGATTTGGCGCATTCGTACTCGTTTGGAGTTAGAACATAATATTGCTGAGTTAGCGTTACTTAATCTGGCGATTGATTCAAAATTGCGAGCCTGTGACTTATTACACTTGAAGGTCCAAGACATTACCTCATCTGGCATAATCAATCCGCGAGTGCGATTAACACAGCGTAAAACCCATCGTGACGTTCAGTTTGAAATTACTCCAAAAACTCAGCACAGCCTGACATCTTGGTTGCTCGAAAAGGGATTAACCGCTGAGGATTATCTATTTCCTAGCCCAAGGTGTATTCATCAGCCGATGAGTTATAGCTATTACCGCTCGAGGGTAAAAAACTGGGCGAGTCAATTAGGGCAGAATAGTGAATTGTATGGCACGCACTCGTTGCGTAGAACCAAGGTGACATTGATTTATCGTCGAACCAAGGATATTCGGGCGATTCAAATCTTGCTTGGACATGTCAAGTTAGATAACACCGTACGCTATTTAGGTGTCGAGATTGAAGATGCACTGCGGATTTCAGAAGCTATTGAAGTATAAATTTATCAAGTGTGATTATGATTAAACCATCATAGCTGCACTGTTTTGAAAGGAAAATGAAATTAAACAAAGTGCTTTCACTTTGTTGCTAAGGTGTGTTTATTTTTATCCAGAAATGAGTTAGTGAAACAGACTTACCTCGTCTGATTCACACGCTAACATCTTTAATGTTATGTATTTTTGGGTTTATAAAGCCGTAGCCGAATTCAGTCGAACACTATGAATGTTAAATTTCAGTTTTTATAATTTCAAAAATCAAAATTTACAATTTGTACTCAATAATGCTGTTTACCGTAACAGGCTAACCCCGCTGACTTGATTACGGCCATGTTCTTTCGCAAGGTACAATTGCTTATCTGCTGATTCAATAAGTGTTTGCCATTTTAGATGCCGATGGGGCTGCATGCTCGCAACGCCAGCACTAATCGTGACCTCTTGGAAACTGGAGCCTAAATGCTCGATGTGCAAGGCTTGCACTGCGTTAACGATGAGTTGTGCGATGTGCATCGCGCCTAAATGCTGAGTGTCTGGTAATAGGCAAATAAACTCCTCACCACTATAGCGCGCCACTAAATCGTTCGGGCGGTGTATCGCTGTGCGTAGTGCTTTTGCAACGAGACGTAGACATTGATCTCCTTCCTGATGACCATAGCGATCATTGAAAAGTTTAAATGAATCGACATCTAACATCACCACTGACAATGGTGCACTATTTCTGCAGCAGTACTTCCATATTTCGGGAAGTCGTTGCTCAAACAGGTGCCGATTTGCAACCCCTGTTAGCCCGTCCAGTAAAGCAATCGATTGGAGTAAATCGGCTTGTTGTTTGAGGATAAACTGATTATTCACCCTCGCGTTCGTGATAATCGGATTGATGGGTTTATGAATAAAATCGGCGGCACCAAGCTGAAAACCTTGAACCTCTTCTTGTTCATTAAAATGCGCGGTAACAAAGATAATGGAGATATTGGCTGTTGCGGGATCGGCTTTGAGCCGTTGACACACTTCATAGCCCGTCATACCGGGCATTTCTATATCCAAAAGAACTAAATCAGGCAGTTCATTCTGACAGACGTTGATGGCTTGCTCTCCGTTTGTGGCCATAAACATTTCATAATTTTCATGAAAAAGCTGATGTAATATTTTTATATTGAGGGGTTGGTCATCAACGATAAGAATTTTTCCCTTCATTCGATTGGCTTGCGGGATGATTTCCGTAGGATGCATTATTTATTCTCCAACATGATGATGCGTAAAGTGTCTGATGCCTTATCGAATTCGAGTGCTTGTACTTGTCCCTGTAGTGTTATCCACTGTGGATGGTGTGGTAATTTTTTGATTAATCGGTCAACGAAAGTCATGGCTTCTAAATTGTTCGCTTTTAAGAGGAGCATTAGGGCGTTAAGTTCAGTCCAAGCACTTGGCATCGATTCTTGAGAATCGATGGTATGTGCTATTTTATCTTGAGCTAATGCAGTCGATTCAGGCTCGGGAATGTAGGTAGAAAGTTGCTGAGTACTTTCATTGATTAATAATTCTAATTGTTCGGTCCATGCTTTTATCTCAATAAACTCAAAGTCTTTTTGTTTGAGCTGTTTTTCTAAAAATGCGGCATAAGCGGCTAAACGCAGTGCACCAAAATTACTGGCAAGACCTTTGATACCATGTCCCACGGCCGCCGCAGTGGGATACTCGAACAGCTTAGTAGACTGCTTGAATATATTTAGTTGTTTCAACATTTCAGGTGCAAAACCTTTCGCCATTTTCTGGAAAAATGCCTGATTATTGCCAAAACGGCGCAGTATCAGCTTGATGTCATCCAGTAATGGCATATCGTCCATATCGTCAACTGGGACTGGTAACTCCGCTGGTTGATGCTGTTGCGCTAATGAGTGGACTTCTTCCTGTCCCACTAAACGCAAAATGCTGGGGAGTAATATCAGCATATCGATTGGCTTACCCACGTGGTCATTCATACCCGCATCGAAGCAATCCTGTTTATCGCTTTGGGATGCATTGGCAGTCATCGCTAAAATGGGCAGCTCCGCAAATCGGCTATCAGCGCGGATAAGCCGTGTTGCTGCTAGGCCGTCCATATCGGGCATTTGTATGTCCATGATCACGATATCGAATACATTTCCACTTTCTAAAACTTGAAACACCCCTTCAACGCCGCCGTTGGCAAGTTGCACGTTTGCCCCTTCATAACTCAGTAGCTCATCAATCACTTGTCGGTTGAGTTGATTATCTTCAACCACTAAAATGGCGAGTGTAGATAACCGTTGTTGCGAGTGCGGCATAGGATTCACTGTCATCGTTTTGCCTTCGATAGCATTGATTATCGCCTCGGCTAAAATCTGTGATGTTACTGGTTTAGTTAAAAAATTCACGAAGGGGACATTTTTAATATGCTGACTTTCGCTAATCACCTCATGACCATAGGCGGTGAGCATAACGATGAGCGGAATAGGGCTATCTGAGTGAGAGTTACATATCAAATCAGCCGTTTGTAGCCCATCAAGATCTGGCATACGCCAATCCATTAGCACGACATCGAATGGTCTTGCGTTTATATTGGCTTGTTTTACTTTTTCAAGCGCTTGATATCCCCCCGAGGCGGTTTCTGCACTGCAGCCAAAGTCAGTCAAAATCTTATGCAAAATTTCGACAGTAAGTTCGTTATCATCGACAATTAAAATATGATACCCACTGAGGTCAATGGCCTGAGTGGCTTCAACTTCCATGACGTAGAACGTCACATCAAACCAGAAACAGCTACCCACACCCACACGGCTGGTGACGTTTAATTGGCCTCCCATGAGTTCGACTAACTTTTTGCTTATCGCTAATCCTAGCCCTGTACCGCCAAATCGCCTTGATGTTGACGATTCGGCTTGTTCAAAGCCCGTAAAAATACGATCTATTTGCTCTTCGCTAATGCCAATACCAGTATCTGAAATTGAAATTTGCACCGTAACGGTATTGGCCTCATGACGTACGCATTCCATGGCGACGGTGACTTGACCGTGGCGTGTAAATTTAAGGGCATTACCCGCTAAATTAACCAAAATCTGTTGTAGCCTCAGTTGGTCGGCTAAGAGCCAGGCGGGTAAAGCCGGATCAAGGTCAAACATGACCTCGACATTTTTGTTGCCATGGTTGCCCGACAGCACTATTGCAAGATCTCGCATAAGCAGTTCGATTGAACAAGGGTGTAGGTCGAGTGTTAATTTACCTGCATCGATTTTTGAAAAATCGAGAATATCATTCAGTAATCCTAGCAATGACTTCGCCGCGGTTTGGGTTTTGGTCACATAATCCTGTTGTTGCACAGACATTGAGGTATGTTGCATTAATTGCAGCATCCCTAAGACAGCATTCATTGGGGTGCGGATTTCATGGCTCATATTGGCTAAAAATGCAGACTTTGCCGCATTAGCTGCATCAGCCTCATGTTTAGCCTCTCTCAAGGTTTCTTCCAATTGCCGCTGTTCGGTAATATCTAAATTGATACCGATGACTTTTGTAACCTGACCCGTGACATCGCGTTCGATTTGGGCGCCAGCTTGCACATAACGAATGGTGCCATCGGTTCTGACGACTCTAAAAATGGGGTCATATTGGTCTTTTTCTTCTACTGCCGCTTTTAGCTTCGCCTCGGCGAAGTCAATATCATCTGAATGGATCCGCATACGCCAATGTTCATAGGTTAATCCGATATCCTGTAAACTTAGGGGTTGATCGTAAATAGCAAACATCCGCTCATTCCATTCGAGGGAGTTATCGCGTAAATCCCAGCTCCAAATCCCAAGCTTGGCGACTTCCGCAGCCTTACTTAAGTGATTACTCGCAGTGATAAGTGCTTTTTGTTGTTGTAGTACTTGGGAAATATCAATCGCAATGCCTAAATAACCAATAATCTCGCCGACATTATCCAGCATGGCCGTGACAGAGAGAGAGACTTGGCATTGACTAGTATCTTTGCGCACATAGGTCCAAGTGCGCGTTTCAGAACCGAGGGTTCTCGCTTTATAGACGAAGACATCGAAGCCTTGAATATCTTCACCGTACTCACTGGACAATTCAGCCGATCTTGTCGCGACTTCCTCGGGCAAATGTAGCGGTGCCGGTGTTGATAGCCCGATCATATCCACGGCGGCGTAACCGAGTAATTGCTCAGCCCCACGATTGAAAATCGTGATCACTCCCTTTTTGTCCGTTGCAATAATGGACATCTCGGAGGCGGCATCGAGTACGTTCGTTAATAACGAACCCAACTTATTTTTCTCAATTTGCGCCAATTTGCGCTCTGTGATGTCGGTTCTTAATGCGACAAAACGTTCTATATCGCCGT
The DNA here is from genome assembly GCF_031931965.1 of Shewanella sp. SP2S2-6. NCBI lineage: Bacteria > Pseudomonadati > Pseudomonadota > Gammaproteobacteria > Alteromonadales > Shewanellaceae > Shewanella > Shewanella sp. SP2S2-6. The sequence continues at coordinate 106,503 of NZ_JAUOEQ010000011.1, forward strand.
TTTCATTAAAGACAGGGCCAATCACAGTATCAAACCATTTCAGCATTTGGTGTCGGTCACGATTACAAATCTCACCATGCCAAGATAGGCCCGATTTTATTTGGGTCCACATGGTGCGCCAGAATGCGGCATCATGCTCACCAGAGTTCAAAATGGCATGGGTTTTACCTAACAATTGTTTGCGTGAATAGCCACTTACGTGGCAAAAATTATCATTCACTTCTAAGATGACGCCATTAGGGTCGGTGACAGAGTAGAGCAGCTGTTGATTGATGGTGTCGAGCAACGTCTGGTTTTCGAGTAATGCTTGCTGGAGCGCATTGGTACGCTTGGTGACTTCTTGTTCTAAACGCGCATTCAAGCTTAATATATATCGTTCTGCTTCTTGCTGCGCCGTAATATCGCGGATCGTTTGGCTAAGTCCCACAATGGCACTATCCTCATCATATATAGGCAGCGACGTTGTTGACGTCGATACATGGCTGCCATTCTGTCGTTGATGGGTTGATATTTGATTTAATACCGTTTTTCCTGAAAACACTTCAGCAAACAACACCTGCTCTTCTAAAACAATGCTTGGTGGGATAATCAAATCGCAACTTGAATGACCAATAACGTCTGTCTGTGTATAGCCAAATATCTCCTCAGCACCTTGGTTCCAACTAGTAATATTGCCCGTTAAGTCATAGCTGATAATGGCATCGAGGGAGTGCTCCAGCATGCTAGTGCGCCTTGCCTGTTCAAGTAGCACTTGCTGCTTACGCTGTAGACTGATTGACCATATCGCAATAAAGGCAGCAAGCAATAAGCTTAACAAACTGCCACTGAGTAGTACTAAGCTTGGTTGATTAAGGTGTAATGACTGAATAAAGTCGGGGTAGGCAATGACTTCGACCTGCCATTTGCGGCCAAAAATTTCTTTCGTCAGTGTGTGGCTATATGCCGATAATGGAGACGCATCATCAGGGTGTGTTTCAAAAAAACTGATGGGACGGTCAGCTTGAGTGATATCACTAAGCAGCAGCTTCGTCATCTTTTGATTTAATGCTAACCCTGTGAGCACTTCATTTGTCACTAATGGCGCATAACTCCAACCATACCCTGCTGAAAGTCGTTCCTGTTGTGTTTTAGGCACAGAACCTGTTCGATAAATAGGTTGTAGTATCAAGAATGATTGTAGGGGTTTACCCGTAGCCTGCACTAAAGTAATTGGCGCAGACAAACGTACTTCACCGGATAACATAGCTGCATCTGCCGCGGCTTTACGATGTGCCTCTGACGCAATATCTAACCCAATGGCAGCACGGTTTCTGTCTATCGGCTCAATGTATTCAATCACATACTTTTCACCGCTGTGTGGGGTCAATTGCTGAATATTGAAGTCCGGCCAATCGTCATTTTTGGCTCTTGTTAAAAATGCCGCTTCATCGGCATTGGGCACTCGGCGAATAAAGCCAAATCCACGGGCTCCGGGGAACTCTTGATCCACATCCCTCGATAAACTATAGCGATGGAAGCTAGCACGACTAATACCATACTCGCCTGCGGTTAGAATCGAACCTCGGGCACCGCGTAAACCATATTGATATAAGGTTATACGATTAAGCACGTTCTCACTGATTTGCTCCGTGTTTTCGCGCAATGCTTGGCCAATCGTTTGGACGTTCATGCGTCCTGTCAACCATGTGAATAGTGCGCTTAGCAGCAATCCAATCAACAGGACTAATAAGCTCCATTTCGAAGCATTTTTATAATTCATAGAAAGGAGCATAAATGCCTAATAATTTATAATCAGAGAGTTATGATTTTGGACTAAGAAGATTTTTTTTTCCACTTGTAGTAACACACTAATTTGGGGCACCTAAATAGAGGTGATATTTAGATGACTTTAGATGAACAGATGAGATCGACAACCCCAAAAACATTTAGTGCTGAATTTAAACTTAAAGCAGCCTAATTAGTCTCGATAAAACCATACTACCGGCGCCGCGAAGGCGATAAACGTGGGTAAATCAACTATGGATAAATGGGTTAGGTAATTAAAACTAAAGCATCAAGGTAGCCCTCTAAAAGCCTCGCCCATTATCCCTGAATAAATTGAAATTCGTGAGATGACGAAGCAAATTACCCGTCTAGAGGAACATAATCTCATCTTAAAAAAGGCTACACCTCTTGATGTCAGACTCTATGAACAATTTACGCTAATCATCTAACTCAAGCTGAGCCATTTTATTTCCGCTATTTGTTATGCATTCAATATACATAGAAGTGGCTATAAATATTGCCTAAACAGAAAAGGTTATATTGATGCTTATTTTACTATTTTATGCTGTGAAGGCTGCAAATGGTATTAGTCATCGCTCTGATAGCTCAATTAGTAACGAATAAAGGGATTAATCAGTTGCCAGCAGCCAAAACAGGATTATATGAAAGTAACACAAGAGCATTTAGCGATCCCCAACACGGTCAACCGAGAGTTTGCTGTTCATAGCCCGGACAATCGTGATGTGGCGATGTGACGTATACTGGGGGGAATCGTTGGGAATATCTAACCGTTGTTCTGGACTTATTTCCCCGTAAACCTATTAGTTGGGTGTTGTCATTATCGCCTGATAGCTAATTGACATGTAAAGCATTGAATAAGGCGTTTGAGTTAAGAGGGGAACCAGAAAATGTGATGTTTCACAGCGACTAAGGCTTGAATTACACAAACGTAAATTTCAGACAAATTATTATGGCGTCTTCTGATTAAGCAAAGTATTAGTCGTCGCAGGAATCGTTGGGATAATTCACCCATGGAGCATTTCTTTAAAAGTTTGAAATCTGAGTGGGTACCTGTAAAGGGTTGTTGGAATTTTACAGAAGCAGATTAAGCGACAACAAACTACATAACAGAATATTACAGTGAATCAAAGCCCCATAAAAATAATGGAGGGTTAACGCCAAATGAGTCATAACGATTATATTGGGATTACTCAATTTTACTTTACAACTACAATGGTAAATATAAAAATTCTACACTACTAAATTTCATCTAGAATTACCTAAAAAAACTTACAACTCAATGTAATGCTCTGCCACTAATTGTAAAACATATAATAGTATAGAACATAAAATCATGTCTAATTGCTACCAGAAAGACAGCCTATATACTACTTATTTATTGTTGAGTCTCTAGCTCCTCCCAACTCATTCGTTTCCTGTAAATTGTTGATGGGCTAATATCCAATAATGCGGCAGCTTTGGGAATGTTTCCATCACACATAGCAATTGCACCTTCAATAGTTTGTTTTTCAACTAGCCATAGAGGTTTAATGGAATGACTGCTGGATTCATTTAGTAATAAAGTTGATTCACGTCGAGTTTCATTCTGTTCATATATCAAACTATCATTGTCGCATTTATATTGTTTTTCTGCTGAACTAGATTGAATCTGTATCAATGGATGAGGAAACATTAAATGCTCTACTGTAGTCCCTTCGTTGAGTACGACAATTTGACGAATGACATTTTGCAGTTGGCGCACATTACCTGGCCAAGTATAGGCAAAAAGTGTATTCGTGGCAGCAGGACTAAATTCAGTAAAATTTTTACCTTCTTCCTTACTGTAGGTTTTTAATATTTTTTTAGCCAGCAGTAAAACATCATTTCCCCTTGCTCGTAATGGTGGCAATTCTATTGGAATCACATGTAAACGATAGAATAAATCTTCACGAAAATGCCCAAGTTTTACCTCCTCCCACGGCTTGCGGTTAGTCGCACTAATCAAGCGAATATCCACATGCTCCTCCTTAGTGCCGCCTACTCGTTGGAAGGTACCCGTTTGAATAAAACGTAATAGTTTGCTTTGTAAGTCTAAATCCATTTCACAAATTTCATCGAGGAATAAAGTACCGTTATCGGCCCTTGTTGCAGCGCCATCACGGTTACTATGTGCCCCCGTAAATGCACCTTTACAATGACCAAAGATCTCACTTTCAATTAATTCCTTGGGAATAGAAGCACAATTAAGAGCGATAAACGGCTTATCTGCACGATTTCCCGTTTGATGTATTGCTTGCGCACAAACTTCTTTACCTGTACCACTTTCGCCCGTAATAAATACAGAAGCTTTACTGTTTGCGACACAATCTATTGTTTTATAAACACTTTGCATTACTAATGAATCACCAATAAAACCTTGATAGCGTCCTTTAGGTAGACTCTTTTCGTATTGTGTTACGAGCTCAAGCAGATGTTTCTGCTTGAGCGCATTTCGCACTGTAATTGACAAACGCTTGCTATCAAAAGGTTTGACCAGAAAATCAAATGCACCTGATCGCATAGCATCAATGGCAATATCAATGCTGCCATGAGCGGTGATCATGATAGTGCTAATATTTGGATATTTCCCGTACACTTGTTTTAAAATATCAAGTCCTGATATATCAGGCAGTTTAATATCAAGGATCAGTAGATCTGGTTGCCACTTTACCAACTCTCGTAAGGCATCTTCACCGTAATGCACATGAGTCACATTGATACCTTCAGCGCGTAAATACTCAGTGTATAAAGCCCCTAATGACATGCTGTCTTCAACTAATAGCGCTGAATATTCCATATATATCCTTATTGAATAAAACGTTCCATGAAGGCGTCATGTGTCTCTTTACCTATAATTGCCACTTGTTTAATTAATGTATAAATTATTTCAGTCTGTTTGTTACGTGCACTGGATTCAAGTTGTTGTGCTAATAAAAATAAGGCAACAGCACCAAAACTACCAGAACTACTTTTTAAAGTATGGGCTTGGTCTTCAATCAACTCAAATTGTGTAGGGTCCAATACTGTAAGAGTTGCTACCCTTTCTAATAATTCTTTACAGAAAACCGCCATCATATTCGACAGACTGTCTTTTCCAAGTGCAGTTGATAATTCTGATAATATTATTTCGTCCAATAAATTTTGAGAAAAACTCTTAACCTGTGAAGAAATGATAGGCAGTGTTATGCTGGCATTAGGTAGCCACTTTTGGATAATGCTTAATAGCATTTTTTGATTAACAGGCTTAGAAATAAAATCTTTCATACCAACGAGATAACATTGCTCAACTTCCTCTTTCATCACATTCGCGGTCATAGCAAGAATGATTTGATTAGGATTAGTAGACAGAATAATATGGCTAGCCTCGAGCCCATCCATTTCAGGCATACGAATATCCATCAGAACCAAATCAAAGGCTTTTTCATTCATTAATTTAACAGCTTCAACACCGTTACAGGCATAAGTGACATCAAAGCCAGCTTTTGTCAGCATTGTTCCCGCAATTATTTGATTCGCAGGACTATCTTCAGCTAGCAGAATATGACCTTGAAATAAACTTTCTGCCAAATACACTTCTTCAAATTCATTACTAGGTGCATCTTGACTGAGCAACGCAAACTGCATTGAGCGACTTAAAGGCTTATTAACAACTTGGTCTAATCCTATATTCGATAAAGATTGTGAAATTTCAGAGCTCATCGCCGAGACTAAAGCAACTAAGGTCCCCTCATCACTAAGGTTGGTTTGCTTAAGCCAATTAATTTCATTTTTATCCACTTCAAATAAAAAAGTTTCATCAAGAAGAACAAGATCAAACCTTCCAAGTAGAAGACTTTCTTCTTTTATCTCACCCCAGCTATTAACTACAACAGTTTCAATGCCATACTGTGAATATTGTTTAGAAACTATGCTTAACCATAATAAATCTGTGTGGGCTAACATCACCCGTGACTTGGTGGGAGGGCAATAGCTATGGCAATAGTTAGCTTCATGTGGTTGCAACGAAACATAGAAAGTAAAACAGCAACCTTTGTCAAGTTCACTCTCTAATTCAATTTCACCGCCCATCATAGTGATAAGTTCACGGCAGATAGCTAACCCTAAACCAGTACCTTTATAGTTTGTGTTATGGGTATCATGCACTTGACTAAACTCTTTAAACAATTTGCTCTGCGCTTCCTCAGAAATGCCAATACCAGAATCCGTGACTCGACAAAAAAGCTGCATCAACGACTGCTGGTTATCGGCTATCCACATTTCGACGGTGATTGTTCCTGATACTGAAAATTTAATCGCATTATCCACTAAATTATGGATGACTTGATTTAATCGCTGCCGATCACCCAGCAATGTCTGCGGAACATTACGATCTACAAAGCTAACGAGCTGCAGTCCCTTATCATAGGCTTTTGGCTCTAAAATTTGCAAAACTTGAGCAACAAGTTTATCTGGCTCAAATTCATTAGACTCCAACACCATTTGTCCAGCTTCAATCTTAGAGAAGTCTAAAATATCATTGATTGTATTGAGTAAAGCACTACCAGCCTCTCTAGTAATGTTGGCATGGATCCGCTGTTCTTTATTTAGTTTAGAATGGAGCAGTAATTCAACACCGCCTAAAATAGCATTGAGTGGAGAACGAATTTCATGACTCATTGTTGCCAGAAATCGTGATTTAACTTTATTGCCCAGCTCTGCTTGCTCTTTAGCTAACTGGAGCTTTAATTCGCTGGCTTTACGTTCGGAAATATCTCGTAAAAAAGCGGTAAAAAGGATTTCATTACCTAACTTGATTGGCACAACCTCCAGCTCTATTGGGATTTCATTACCAGCTTTACAAGTGGCCAATAACTCGATACGTTTATTGATTATGTTGCCAGAACCAGTCTGACGATAACGCTCCATTCCTCCTCTATGGCTTGAATGTTGGCTTTTGGGAATAATTAGTTCTTCAAGGTACCGTCCAATTGCTTCATGTCGTGAATAACCAAATAATCGCGTTGCCGCAAGGTTAAACTCAACAACACGGCCATCTATATCAATGGTTATCAAGCTATCTAGGCTTGCAGCTAAAGTCGCAAGTAGCACTGATTCGGTTTTAGCTGCTGCAACTTCTTTACGTTTTACATCAGATAAGTCTTTGACTAAACCTATAAACATTACCTTATTATCGATTTTCATTAGCGAAACCGATAGTGCAATTGGAAATAATTGTCCATCTTTACGTTGTGCCATCAATTCTCGGCTTGTGCCAATAATCTGAGTGACACCCGTTTCTAAATATTGATGAATAAAACCATCATGTGAAGAACGCATTTCGAAAGGTAAGAAAATAGCAACATTCTGGCCAATCAATTCATTGTGAGCATAACCAAATAATCGACTAATTGCGGGATTAATGTCCGTAATAGTACCTTTATCATTAATGATGACGAAACCATCAACGGCAGAGTCTAGAATGGTGTTTAACCGAATATTAGCTGCTTCTAGCGCTTTAGTTCTAGCGTCCACTTTATCAATCATATTGTTAAATGCTTTGCCCATTTGAGCGATTTCATCTTTCCCTTTAACAGGAATTCGCACCCCAAGCTCACCAGCCAATATTCGTTTAGACGCATTGGTAAGAATGGTTAAGTTTCGGGTCAAGTAATGGCCAAGGAGTAATGAAAATAACGCCACCAATAAAATTTCAATCCCAGCAATTGAGAGGATTTTTGTGGTTACCAACTGAATAAAATCATCAAGACTGCGAGTCTCAAAACCCATATTAATTGTGCCAAAACGATAACCATTATCTTCTATCTTATATTCTAAGTCGAAAATACCATCTTGTACTTGAGCTAATTCGGTATCGGGTTGATGTGAAACTTGAACATACTTGTCTGCCCCACCATAGGCTAAAATATGACTAGGGTCAGACACCGTGACATACAGTACCTCACTTTTAGTTAACAACTCTTCCACTAAAGTTTGCAATGTTGCTATATCATTACTTATAACAGCATCCTTTGCTGCAATCGAAAACAAAGTCAACGTGGTCTGAGCCCGCTTCTCAATTTGAGACTGATTAGATAGTTTCAGGTAATTAATACTTGTGTATACCAACAAAAATAGCAGCAAAGCTTCAATCAGTGCTATTCCAACAATCGTCTTCAGCCTAAAGGACACTTTATTTCTCTCCGAGCGGTTTAGATAGCGACCCGAGAGATAGTGACCGAATATCATCCCAATCTTTATCCTCACCCGCAGTAAAAGCTGAAAAATCCACTGAACTAAGTAATACTTGGCCTGCTGGGGTTGTAGATAGTTTTAGAAATTGTTCAAGTAATGCTTGTCGATGTACTTCAGATACCCGCGGGTGAGTTGCAATAGCATGTGGAGTATATTCAGGCGTTTTCCAAAGTATGTTAAGTTGCTGCTTCTGTGTATCGGTCAAATTATTAAAGGTACGCTGTACTCCTCCGCCAGCGTCTACAAGCCCTTGTATAACCGATAAATATACAGAATCGTGTGACCCCACGTATTTTACGTCGACATTAATTTTCGCATTTTTTAGATACGCCCTTGGCAAAACACTTGCTGCAAATGATGCTGGCGCAGGAAATGCCAACGTTTTACCTTCAAGTTGTTCTAATGACTTAATAGGCGAGTCCTTCCGAACAACAACGATGCCTTTGAGCTTCTTATTTTTCTCTCGCGCTAGAGCTTGGTAGCCAGGGAATTCATGAAATACTATGTAGTGATAAGGATTTAGGTAAGCGACATCATAAACCCCTGCCTTTAATCTAGCCTCAAAGGTTGGAATGTCGGGGGCTGTTGCAAATTGCAACTCATAATTAGCGCCTTGAGACAAGGCGGCCAAAATTGGCGGCCATAGCTTTGCGAGTTGAGCAGTTGATTGCTGAGGAACAACGCCAAAAATGAGTACCTGTTTAATATTATTGCTTGCTGGAGATTCTGACGCCATTACTCTTGGTGTATTGGTTACGCCTATCATTATCAAAGCGATAACGGAGAAAGATGTTAAGCGAGTTAGCCAAGCATGTGGGAATAAAGCAAGAAAGCTATTCATTCTAAATATCCTTTTATCAATGAAGTGCATAAAATTGTATGGTTGATGTATTTCACCAACTCAATACTGCATTAGCAACTCACATGCCATTAGTTAAAAAACATTAAAAACAATGGCCTAAATATTATTATATCGCATTAATTATTTACTATGGATGACAGTTTTGCATTTTGCAACTGAGTCATTTCAACCTGAACTTTTGACTCGCCATAATTGAGAATCTAACGAATTACTCAGCCTATCATCTTAAATTTATAGTCATTTATTATACAGGCATAGATTTTGCTCATCTTGAGCATCCCTTATGAAAGGAGGCGTACTATGCCATTATCCTCAATAACTACGCAGCAGCCTGAAATCTTATCTGTGTTGGTAGTGGAAGATACTGAGAGCGAGCGATTATTTATTTGTAACTTACTGAGACAATTTGGTTGGCTGGTCGAGAGCTGTAACAGCGCATACGCAGCACTAGCATATTTAAAGCATAGTTCTGTTCATGTAGTGATTAGCGATTGGCGTATGCCAGGTATGACAGGGATAGAACTGTGTCAAATATTGAAGAATGTAAACCTCCCACCTTTTGTCATTTTGCTAACCGCTAATAATCAAACAGCAGATATCGTACTAGGAATTGAAGCTGGTGCAGATGACTTTATTTGTAAACCATTCAATCCCGCATTGCTAAAAGTAAGAATGCTAGCTGCTATGCGGATCATGCAGTTACAACAAAACTTAGCAAAAAAAAATCAACTTTTACATCAAGGGCTTGAAAAAGAAACCGCGTTACTGAACACAATACAAAAAGATTTAATATCCGCAGCAAAGGTTCAACGCGAGCTATTACCCCGAGTGCAAGAGCTCCCAAATAATTGGCAGTTACATCATCGATTTCAACCTGCTAATTACCTTGCTGGGGATACTTTTCAATGTTTTGACTTAGGTGAAAATCAACTAGGTTTTTATCTCATCGATGCAGCCGGACACGGTATTACAGCTGCACTGCAAAGCGTGAGTTTAGCGCAGCGTTTATCGATGGAAAGAACAAATTGGCACCAACAATCCCCAAATGAAATCGTAAATGCATTGAACCAAGAACTAAGCGATCCAGATAATACTGGGCGATTTGTCACTTTGCTTCTAGGCAAGATTAATACTTCAAACGGCGAAGTGCAGATTTGTAGTGCCGGACATCCTTCGCCTCTCCTGTTAACTAACTCCGATTGTGAATCTCTCGTTCTCGAAACTGAGTTGCCCATAGGAATACACAGTGCAATACAGTATAAAAATCAAAATTTTAAGATGAAACCAGGTACACGATTAATACTATTTTCCGATGGCGCCTACGAATGCAAACATGAAAAATTTGGCATATTTGGTCTAGACCGTTTACAACAATTATGTGAAAAAGCAAAAAATCTGAGCAGTGAGCAATTACTACACCATCTAAGTCATGCATTAAAACTGTGGCAATGCAACAACATACAAGACGATATATCAATGATGTTAATTACTTATCCATCACAACTTATGCCAAGACTACACTGGAGGTATTATGAATAGTTTACAGCTCAAACTTACCCAAGAACAATGGCGTATTCAGCAGTTTTGCCCTGAGTTAGAACAGTTTATGCTTTTGCAGAATGTACATGAACGCCAAAGATTTAAAGTAATTATTTGTGTACTTGAGGCTATTAATAACATACTCGACCATACTGAAGCGGGCTTAGAGCAAATAGTGCTAATTATGCATTGCAATGATGATCGCATTATTGTTGACCTGCTTGACCACTCGACCGTTTTACCTAAGATTGAGCCTCATCATTGCCCAGAACAAATGAATGAACATGGCCGTGGTCTATGGATTATGTATAACTGGATGGATGAAGTTCGATTTCAGCCCACTGTGCTTGGTACTCATTTAAGGTTAATTTTACTCCGCCGAC